>CAURWS010000609.1:0-3295 GCA_963528485.1 uncultured Pseudomonas sp.
TGAAAGCCCTGCACCTCATCGCACGGATGGCGCTGCAGGCACTCCAGTTGCGCCAGGGTTTCGACCCCTTCGGCGGTGACCGTCATGCCCAGCGAACGCCCCAGATCGATCATCGCCTGGACAATGGCCTGATCGTTGCCGCGCTCGGTCATGTGGGAGATGAAGCTGCGGTCGATCTTGATGCCGTCCAGCGGGTATTTGCGCAGGTAGGCGAGCGAGGAAAACCCGGTGCCAAAATCGTCGAGGCTCAGGCGCATACCCAATGCCCGCAGGGCCGTGAGGGTCGCCAGCGCCGCGTGGGCATGGTCGAGCAACACCCGCTCAGTGATCTCCAGTTCCAGGCGCCGCGCTGGCAAACCGCTGTGGTGCAAGGCGTCAGCGACAACCGCGACGATGTCTTCATTTTCAGCCAGTTGACCAGGGGACAGGTTGACCGACAGGCCGATGTCGTCGGGCCAGGTCATGGCTTCCCGGCAGGCGTTGTTCAGCACCCAGCGCCCCAGCGGCTGAATCAGCCCGGTTTCTTCGGCCAGGGTGATGAAGGTGTCCGGCAGCAGCAGCCCGCGCTCCGGATGCTGCCAACGCACCAGCGCCTCGAAACCGCGCAGCGCGCCGCCCACGGTCGAATAGCGCGGCTGGTAATGCAGGCGCAGTTGGTCATTGAGCAAGGCGTGACGCAGCTCCTGCTCAAGCTGCCGACGGGCCACCAGTTGCGTCTTCATGCTGTCGGCGTAGAAACGCCAGGTATTGCGCCCGGCAGCCTTGGCCTGATACAGCGCGATGTCGCCCATGCGCAAGAGATCGTCTGCGGTCTGGCCGTGGATCGGCGCCTGGGCGATGCCGATGCTGGTGCCGATGAACACGGTCTGGCCGTCGACCTCGATGGGCCGACACAGATCCTCGACAATACGGTTGCACAGGCCGACGACCGCGCCCTCCTCGACCTCCCCCAGCAGCACCACGATGAACTCGTCGCCGCCCAACCGCGCCACCATGTCGCCGTCCTGCGCGTGAGCCTGCAACCGGCGGGCGACCTCTTGCAGCACGCGGTCGCCAATGGCGTGACCGAGGGCGTCGTTGATCGGTTTGAAGCGGTCCAGATCCAGACTCAGCACCGTCATCGGCCAGGTCACCGGGTGGCCGAGGTGCTCGGCCAGGTACTGATGCAGGCGCAGGCGATTGGACAGGCCGGTGAGCGAATCATGCAGCGACAGCTGGCGAAAACGCTGCTCGCTGCTGCTCAAGTCGACCTTGCTGGCATGCAGGGCTTCGAACTGCGCGTCGATCTGCCGGGCCAGGGTCATGGCGTAACGCACCAGCATCGCAAGCACCACCGCCAACAGCAGCACGCCAGAGATGAACAGCGGCAGCGTCTGCTTGAGCAAGGCCATGCCGGGTTCCGGTGGCATCCAGTTCAGTTGAATTTTCGAGTCCAGCAGCGGCATTACGTCATACCCGGCTTTCGGGCCCTGGTAGACGGAAATGTTCGGCAAGCCGTAAGTGTCGCTTAGGTGGGTGAGCTTGGCGGGGTCAAGAAGGGTCACGAACATCATCACCGACGCAGGCCCCGGCACGAGTGTGATCAGCGGGTCTGATTCCGGGCTGATGGTGGCAGCCGGTACGCCCGCTACCCTGAACGCCCGCACCAGGCCGTCGCTCTCCTGGGTGGAGTTGCGCGCATCGCTGATCAGCGCATCCAGATTGCCGTCCAGCCAGTCGCTGGCCTGAATCATCGAGGGTTTGCCGTCGATCACCGCATAACTGGTGTGATCCTGGGCGTCGATCACCAGCACGCCGTTGTAGCCGTACAGCTCGTAGGGCACGGCGCCGACGTTGCGCTGCTCGTCCGCCCAGACCTTGTCCACGGTCATGTGCAGGTGTTTGTACGCCTCGCCCCATTTGGCGTAGTTGATGATGTTGCGGCCCACCTCGTTGCGCACCTGTTCCAGGGTGCGCGAGATGAAAATCCGCGAGCGCTGCTGCACGTCGCGGTCCTGATTCAGGGCGTTTTGCACCAACAGGTAACCGCTCAACCCAATCAGCAGCAATAGCGCGCAGATCGCCGGAAAGAGCCGCAGGATCAACTGGCGGCTACGGCGAGTGACGACCCAGTCGGCGAGTGTGGGTTTGAACATGCAGACACCTGAATGCAACGGTAACGGCGGCGGCTTGCAGCTCGGTCATCGACGCAGGGCATGATCGACCAGTAGTTGCAAATCGCTATCGTAACCGGCTGTTTATTCAGGGGCTAGCGGTCATTGTGCGAAGCAATGGTCAGCTGAGCCTCTACGGCGGCCTTGTCGATGACCGAGTGCACGTTGCACACGCGACCGTCGCGCCATTGGTAGAACACGTTTTCCGTAAAACTGACGCGCTGGCCGTTGACCGGCAACCCGAACAGCTCGCCCACCGGCGTGCAGTCGAACACCAACCGCGCGGCGACATGGGGCGGGTCTGCCATCAGCAGATCGATGACAAAACGCAGATCGGGGATCGCCCGAAAGTCGTTCTCCAGCATCTGCCGATAGCCCGCCAGGCCGATGCGCTGCCCATTGTAGAAAACGTCCTTATCGACAAACTGGCCGAGGGCCGACCAGTCCTGCCGATTCAAACAATCGATGTACCCGTGATAGCGCGCACGGATGTCCTGCCTGGCTTGCTCATTCATGAAAAAGCTCCGTTGCCGCTGCGGTCGCAGCCATTGGGATAGTTCAAACCGGCGGCCAGGGGCCGACAGCACCTTACCGCTCAAGCGCGCGGCGGATGCCCATCGGCGCATGCAGTCGTCGGCGAATGTCGGAAGATCATTCTGGCTATGGAAGCGGACGATTGATCTGCAGTCGATCCCCGCACATCGATACTCGCCACGCCTCCTGTAGCAGCACGGCCGGGCGGCGTTCCGTCTGCCGGCGGCAGCGATCTCAAATACGCCACCCCCGGCAAGCCGTGCCGCTACAGGATGGGTAGCCCGTCGTTCATTATTACCAATCCCACAACAGTGTTTATCCCGTCGCACACAGGACAATTTGCCGCAGCCGGGGGATTTTTTGGTATCTTTAGCAAATTAACTAACTGGTTAATTACGCACTCAATAGCTCCGCATTCCTTGGATTTCGGGGCTATCGTTTAGAAAACCGCTCCCCCTCACCACTGCCGAGCGTACGTGCAACGCCCGGCGTCAGCAGGATCACGCAACATGACAACGTCTCGACCTACGGTAACCGTCAGTCGCTGGCCCATCTGGGTCGTCGCCCTCGGCGTGCTGGTGTTTGGCTTACTTTTCGCAGCAGGTGGC
>CAURWS010000610.1:0-3293 GCA_963528485.1 uncultured Pseudomonas sp.
GCCCCACTTCAATACTCCGGCCTTGCGCCGGTGCGATGTCGCGCAGGATCGAACTGGCATAGCGCACAGTCTGGTTGGTCAGGTTCTCGCCATTGACGAACGCCAGCCATTGGCTCTCACCGACGTTGAATGTGTAACCGGCGCTTGCGCCCAGCGTGGTGTAGCCATTGGTGCCGGTTTCGTTGTCCGGGACGCGACCTTGCGAAGCCGCGTGCTCGACGTCGATACGCGCCTGCCACTTGTCCAGTTCCCACAGCAGGCCGCTGTTCAGGCGCAGGGGCGCGATGCGTGGCAGGGCTTCACCGGTGTCCAGGTTGGTCGCACGGGTGTAATCGCCTGACAGCTCCAGAGCGAATTTTCCGTACTGGCTTTCGCCCAGTTTCCAGTGATCCTGCGCCTCGAATCCGGCAAATCGCGCCCGCACGCCGGAGTAGGTGTATTCCGGAATGCCGTCGGCATCCTCCTCACCTTCGTCGTTGAGCGTACGACCTGTCCCCAGCAAGCCGATGTAATTGGAGAAGTGGCTGTAGAACACGCCGAAGCTGCCCTTGTGGGTGCCGTTGTCGAAACGCAGGGCCAGGTCGCTGGACACCGCTTTTTCTTTCGACAGACCGGCGTCACCCACTTCATAAGTGCCGGTGGCAACGTGAGCGCCGTTGGCGTACAGCTCGTAGAAGGTCGGGGCGCGTTCGGTGTAACCCAATGTTGCCGCCAGCGACCAGATCGGTGTCAGCGTGTACACCGCACCCGACGACAGGCTGCCAGCGGTGAAGCTGCTGGAGCGATCGGCATTGGCAAAACGCTCGTTGCCTTTGCCATCCGGGTCGACAGTGGTGTGCTCCAGGCGCCCGCCCAGGCTCAGTTTCAGGCGATCGGTGGCTTGCAGTTCTTCGAGAATGAACAGCGCGCCGGCGTCAGTATCGGTCTGCGGCACGAAGGCTTCTTCGCCCAACGCCGAGAATTCGCTGCGGGTCACTTGCGCGCCGACCACCCCGTTCAGCGGGCCGATCGGCTGGTGGCGCGCCTCGACGCGAGCCTCATAGCCCTTGTTCTTGAACGTGGTGCCGACTTCGCCGTCCTCGATCTCCATGTGCTTGTATTCGGTGTAACCGGCGTCGAGCTTCACCGAACTGAAGGGCCCCGACAGGTTGCGGATTTCCGAGGCGAACGCGTAGTGGTCCTGCTTCATGCGGATGCGCACGTCCTGCTCGGCGGGCGATCCGTAGTTGGAGTCGTAATTGCTGTAGGAAAGCCCCGCATAACCGTCGTCCCAGGTGTAGGACCCGCCGACAGCGCCGCCGTCCTGACGCCCGTCGCTGTTGCCCAGGCGATGTTTCTTGTCGTCGCCATCCGGGTCGCGGGCACGCTCGTCGGCAGTGCGGGCGTAGCCGGGGATTTTCAGGTCGTTGAACTCGCGGGCGTTGGCGTCAAGGTGCAGGGCGAAGGTGCCGTTGCCCGCTTCCAGCTTGCCCGCGCTGCTGCGTGTGGTGTCCGCGCCGCCATAGCGCAACTCGCCTGCGCCATGAATGCCTTCGATGGCCTCGGTCGGGATGCGGTTGTCGAAGGTGTTGACCACGCCACCGATGGCGCTGCCGCCGTACAGCAGCGCAGCCGGGCCGCGCACGATTTCGATGCGATCGACGTTGACCGGGTCCAGCGGCACCGCGTGGTCATAGGACAGCGACGAGGCATCCAGCGCACCCACGCCGTTGCGCAGCAGACGAATGCGATCGCCATCGAGCCCGCGAATGATCGGTCGGCTCGCGCCCGGCCCGAAATACGACGACGACACACCCGGCTGCTTGTTCAGGGTTTCGCCCAGGCTGCCTTTCTGTTGCAGGGTCAGGTCATCGCCGGTCAGCACGGTGCTGGGGGAGGCCAACTGATCGCTGCCCAGCGGGTTGGCGGTAATGGTTTGCTGCTCAAGTTCGATGGCGAAGGCAGGAGAAGCAACGAGCAGGGCAGTGGCCAGCGGCGTCAGGCGCCAGCGTCGGGAGAGGGAGGAGCGGGACATACAGCGTTTCCTTGGCAGGGTGGGACTCAAAGGTTCAGCTGTGCAGTGTTATAACATAACAATAAAAATGCAATCATTTTGGAATCGATCTATGCATCCCTGAATGCCCTCCGGATGCGATTTGTAGGCGCGCGCTTGCCCGCGACAGGTTTTTTTCAGTCAACCCATCAGGGTCAGGGAGGCTGTTATCTCGGGCAAGCGCGCTCCTTCAGGTTCTACAATCTCTTCACACCTCATCCCCGCTCCGCTAAGGTGCGCACCTCGCGACAACGTCCCCCACACCCAACGCAAAAGGCCCGGCATGACCACACCGAACGACAACCCGCTGCATGGCGTGACGCTGGAACAGATCCTCAACCGGCTGGTCGAGCATTACGAGTGGTCGGGGCTGGCGGAGCGCATCGACATTCGTTGCTTCAAGAGCGACCCGAGCATCAAGTCCAGCCTCACGTTCCTGCGCAAAACGCCCTGGGCGCGGGAAAAGGTCGAGACCCTGTACGTAAAACTGGCGCGCACCAAGCGTTGGTGATGACACGACGCCTCCCGGAATCGAGCCGAACATGCACAGCCCAACCCTTGACCTGACCTGCGGACAGCGTCGATACGCGACCATCGCCGCGTTGCTCGGCTGGTTCGCGCTGGCGGTGCAGCTGTACCTGATTCTCTGGGGGCGCTGGACCGATCAGGCCAGCCTGGTGGGCGGGCTGGTCAAGTTTTTCAGCTTCTTTACCGTGCTGACCAACACCCTCGTCGCCACAGCGCTGACCTGCGCGATCACGGATCGGCATTCGGCAGGGCAGCGCTTCTTTCGTTCGCCTGTGGTCTGCGCGGGCATCACCACCAGCATTCTGCTGGTGAGCATCGCCTACAACCTGCTGCTGCGGCATTTGTGGAGCCCGGAAGGCTGGCAAAGACTCGCCGATGAACTGCTGCACGACGTCATGCCGCTGGCGTTCCTCGGCTATTGGTGGCTGTACCTGCGCAAGGGCGAGCTGCGGCTGAAACATGTGCTGGCGTGGATGCTGTACCCGACGCTGTACTTCGGCTATCTGCTGTTTCGCGGGAACGTGTTCGGCGATTACCTGTATCCGTTTCTGGACATCGGTACGCTGGGAGTCCGGAGCGCGTTGATCAACGCGTTCGGGGTGTTGGCGGGGTTTGTGGGGATCGGGTTGGTGATTGTGTGGGTTGATAAGGCGAGCGTAAGGCATCTGTAGCAGCACGGCTTTCCGGCGGTGAGGCCCGAGAGATCGCTACCGCCGGCAAGCCGTGCTGCTAC
>CAURWS010000611.1:0-3292 GCA_963528485.1 uncultured Pseudomonas sp.
TGCAGGTTTTCAAGGTCGGCGCTGGCGATGCGGGTCGAGGCCAAGAGGCCAAAACCGGTGTTGATGCCGTAGGCCGTGCGGTTCTCGGCCAGGATCTGCTCGACGCAGGCTACGCTGTCTTCGATCTGCTGATCGGCGCTGGCGTCCAGGCTGAGCGCAACGGGTTGCTGATAGATCGCGCGCAGTTGCGCCAGGGTCAGCTGGCCGGGGATCAGGTTCAGCGGGGTCGCCTTTTGGGTGTCGGTCACGATGCTGCTACTCCTTCGTTGATGTCGGTCGCGTGCCTTGAACCGGCTCCTGCCTGTTCCGCGCTTGTGGCGCTTGAGCTGCGACTGTTGCTGTTATGGGTTGCCGCGTAATCGCGGCAGACCTGAAAGACGGTTTCCAGCGATTCTTCGTTCTTGAGCAGCGTCACGCTGCTGGCGATGTCCGGGGCCAGCCAGCGGTCTTCATCGTAGGCCGGGACGCGTTCGCGCAGCAGACGCCACGCGGCTTCTGTGCCGACGCCGAAGCGCGGGCCCTTGAAGAACTCGAACGCCTGAGAGGCCAGCAGGTACTCGATGGCCAGAATCTGCGTGACGTTATCCAGCACCTTGTGCAGCTTCAGTGCGGCGCTGGTGCCCATGCTCAGGTGGTCTTCCTGAAGTCCGGAGGTCACGTAGTTGTCGATGACCGCCGGTTGCGCCAGCTGGCGGTTTTCCGCGCACAGGGACGCCGCGACGTACTGCACGATCATCATCCCCGAGTTAACCCCCGGCTGGCTGACCAGAAACGCTGGCAGCCCGCTAACAGTCGGGTTAATCAGGCGATCCAGACGGCGCTCGGCAATCGAGCCCAGTTCGGCCATGGCGATGGCCAGCAGGTCCGCCGCCATCGCCACGGACTGGCCGTGAGGGTTGGCCTGGGAGACCACGCGGTAGGCCTCGGGCGTGCCCAACAGCAATGGGTTGTCGGTGGCCGAGTTGAGCTCGGTCTCGATCTGCCGCGTGGCGTGGGCGAGCTGGTCGCGGGTGGCCCCATGGACCTGGGGGATCGAGCGAATGCTCAGGGCGTCCTGGGTGCGAATGCCCTGACTGTTGGCCAGCACTTCACTGCCCGCCAGCAGGCCGCGCAGGTTCTTTCCCACTTGCTGCATGCCGGGATGCGGCTTGAGGGCGATGATGGTTTCGTCGAAGGCATCGAGCTGACCGCGCAGGCCTTCGAAGGTCATGGCGCTGATCACGTCGGCCCACTGCATCAGGCGATTCACGTCGGCGATGGCCAGGCAGCTCAGGCCGGTCATGCACGGCGTGCCGTTGACCAGACACAGCCCGTCCTTGGCGCCCAGTTCGACCGGCGACAGCCCTTCTTCGCTCAACGCTTGCAACGCCGACACCACTTGACCGCGATAACTCACCTGACCCACGCCCAGCAGCGCGACGCCAACGTGAGCCATGTGGGTCAGGTAACCTACCGAGCCCTGTGACGGCACTTGCGGGGTGATGCGGCGGTTGAGCAGGGCCAGCAGGGCTTGCACCACCTGACGATGAATGCCTGACTTGCCCTGGCTGTAGTTGATGATTGCGGCGCAGATGATCGCGCGGGTCTGCTCGTCCGGCAGGGCCGGGCCGACACCGCAGGCGTGGCTGAGCAGCGTGTTGCGCGACAGGCGACTGAGTTGCTCGCCCTGCAGCGATACGTTGCACAGCGCGCCCAGCCCGGTGTTCACACCATAGGCGCGCTCGTCGCTAGCGACAATGCGCTGGACGATGGCCTGGGCGTTGTCGATCCGCGCCCAGGCTGCGTCCGAGAGGGACAGGGCCGCGCCGTGACGGGCAACGGCAGTGATGTCCTGCCAGGTGAGCTGTGCATCGCCAATGATGATCTGTTCTGCTCGCGACATGACTTGCGCCGTCCTTAAATGGTCGCCACGCGCCGCTGAACGAAACGGTCAACGTATTCGTCGGCTGGCGAGTAGAGGATTTCTTTCGGTGTGCCGACCTGAATCAACCGGCCATCCTTGAGAATGGCGATGCGGTTGCCGATGCGCACGGCTTCGTCAAGGTCGTGGGTGATGAACACGATGGTCTTGTGCAGCGTGGCCTGCAGCTCGAGCAGTTGATCCTGCATTTCGGCGCGGATCAGCGGATCAAGGGCGCTGAAGGCTTCGTCCATCAGGATGATGTCGGTGTCGGCCGCCAGTGCGCGGGCCAGGCCCACACGCTGACGCATGCCGCCGGACAGCTGATGCGGGTACTTCTTCTCGTAACCCTTCAGGCCCACGGTGTTGATCCAGTGTTGTGCGCGCTCGACGCACTGCGCCTTGCTCTCGCCGCGAATCGTCAGGCCATAGGCGACGTTGTCGATCACGGTCTTGTGCGGCAGCAGGCCGAAACTCTGGAACACCATGCTGATCTTGCGCCGACGGAAGTTGCGCAGCGCTTCCATGTCGTAGGTCAGGATGTTTTCGCCATCGACCAGAATCTCGCCGCTGGTGGGGTCGATCAGGCGATTGAAGTGGCGCACCAGCGTGGATTTGCCCGAGCCGGACAGGCCCATGATCACGAAGATTTCGCCACTGCCAATCGACAGCGACAGGTCATTCACGCCGACCACGCAGCCAGTCTGGGCCAGGACCTGATCCTTGCTCTGGTTCTGGCGGACCATGTTCAGCGCCTCGGTGGCGCGGTTGCCGAAGATCTTATAAACGTTCTTGACGACGATCTTGTTCGCTTCGTTGCTCATCACTTGCTCGCCTCATGCCGTGGGCGGCCATAGGCCTGCGTGATGCGGTCGATCACGACCGCCAGGATGACGATGGCCAGGCCCGCTTCCAGGCCGCGCCCGACGTTGAGGGTCTGAATGCCCACCAGCACGTCCTCGCCCAGGCCCCGGGCGCCGATCATCGAGGCGATCACCACCATCGACAGGGCCATCATGGTGGTCTGGTTGATCCCGGCCATGATGCTCGGCAGGGCCAGCGGCAGTTGCACGCCGAACAGCTGCTGCCAGCGGTTGGCGCCGAACGCGTTGATCGCTTCCATGACTTCGCCGTCGACCTGACGAATGCCCAGGTCGGTCAGGCGGATCAGCGGCGGCGCGGCGTAGATGACGGTCGCGAAGATCGCCGGCACCTTGCCCAGACCGAACAGCATCAGCACGGGGATCAGGTACACGAAGCTCGGCATGGTCTGCATGATGTCGAGCAAGGGCATCAACACCGAACGCAGGCGATTGCTGCGCGCCGAGAGAATGCCCAGCGGCACGCCGATCAGCACCGAGATGAACGTGGCCACCAGCATCAGCGCCAGGG
>CAURWS010000612.1:0-3292 GCA_963528485.1 uncultured Pseudomonas sp.
GAACTGATCAACAAAGTCGCCGAAGAGGCCTCCGGCAAAGACCTCAAACTGGTCAAGGACTGGATGGGCGACGACTTCGATTCGGTGCTGGTGCTGACCCTCAAGTGGAACAACGGCAAGGCCACGCTGCAGTACGAGAACTACAAACAGAATCTGAATGACGGGGCGGTGGGGTGTCCGACGTGAGTGTCGCTGCTACACTTCGCACGTCCCGGATATCGAGCAGGCAAAATGAGTCAGACCGTTCAGGAAAAACGTGAGCTATACGCCAAGGCGCGTCGCTCCAATTACCTCGCAAGCCTTCGTCTCGAAGGCTTCGACACGGCGCCTGCCGATGCGGCCAAACCGCTGCCTACGCGTGAGTCGGTGCTTGCGAAGTACCGCCAGATGGCCGGTTGATGGACGATAAATACGGCGTGGGTGATGACCCGTATTGTTATCCCGGCACCACTATTCTGCGCAACAAGCTGAACCTACAGAACGAAGACCTTCTGGATCAGGCTGAGCGCGAGCTCTCCGAGATTGCCGCAAGCACTATTGGATTTGAGGTCGCTCCCTACAGTCTGGATACCCTCCAACATATTCATCGAACGCTCTTTGCCGATCTTTACGATTGGGCCGGTTGTATTCGCACGGTCAAAATCCGCAAGGACCAGACCCTATTTTGCGCCCCGGAGCGCATCGTTCCTGAAGCCACAAAAATATTCGCTCATATGGCCCGGTCCGACTGGTTCACTGATTGGCCACGAGAGCGGTTGATCAAGGGCATAGCGGAAGTTTTTGGTGACCTGAACGTGATCCACCCCTTTCGCGAGGGCAACGGGCGTGCTCAACGCATTCTGTTCGAGCAGATCATCGTTAACGCCGGATTGTCCGTGGATTGGTGGCGTGTCGATGAGTCCGAATGGATTCCCGCGAATATTGCAGCAGTGATGTGCGATTACCGCGGGCTGGAGAAAATATTCGACCAATGCATTGGATCGTGAGTCAGGCCAAGACCGGATAAACCCGAATTTGAACGCAAGAAGGGGAGGGTTCCATCTCCTCGCGCGGCTACTATGGGCACATCGCGAAGACCCAGGAGCCTTCCCATGACATTCACGTATCGCTTCATCGATTCCCCGGTCGGCCAGCTCAAGCTGATCGCCAAAGGTCCGGCATTGGCGGCCATCCTTTGGGAAAACGACCGTCCCAACCGTGTTCTGCTCGGCGCCATGAGCGAAGATCAGGGCAGCGACATTCTCAATCAGGTCGAACAGCAACTGGTGGAGTATTTCGCCGGCACCCGCGAGCGTTTCGACTTGCCGCTGGATTTTCATGGCACCGAGTTTCAGAAAAAGGTCTGGCAGGCCTTGCTGACTATTCCCTTCGGTGAAACCCGCAGCTACCTCGATATCGCCATGCAGATCGGCAACCCCGCCGCTGTTCGCGCTGTCGGCGCTGCCAATGGCAAGAACCCTATTTCCATCGTCGCGCCGTGCCATCGGGTGATCGGCAGTTCCGGGTCGCTCACCGGGTTTGCCGGCGGGCTCGCGGCCAAGGAACTGTTGTTGACCCTGGAAGGCTGCATGCCCCAGCCGGTTAAAAAGCGCAGCCGTGAGATGGCGTCGAATCAGCGCACTTTGTTCTAATGGGCCACCTGCGCTGGCTGACGCCGATGCCTTGGCCAGGCTGGGTGTGCATCGTCTGAGTGCAGGTTTTGCTGTCGCGCAGACGTTGTGGGGCCTGGCTGAGTAACCTCAGCTACCCACAAATTCAGGCGTTGTTCGAGCGCCGAAGCACGTGTAGGAGCGCGCTTGCCTGCGATAGCGTCGCGCCAGACAACCTGGAGGCTGCAGAAAAATTGCCTTCGCGGGCAAGCGCTCCTACAGGGAGTATTTCATCCATGGATGTTGCGATACCCCAACTCGCGGCTGATCCTCGCGCTGCACTCGAGCAGCAACGCCAGAAACCGCTCCCGCGCGCCGTCCGGGTCCATCACTGCATCGGGCCCGGAGAGGTTGATGGCCGCCGTCACCTGGCCTGTGTGGTCCTTTACCGATGTGGCGATGGCCGTGGAGTAATCCGAGCGGTGCAGCACCCAGCTGCGTTCACGATCCTCGGCGATCAACCCCTGTAATTCCGGCAGCGTGCGCGGCGCGGGCGTGGGGTAGTCGTCCAGGCGGATGTGCTGATACAACGCACCCAGTTCCGAGTCGCTCAGTGCGGTCAGCAGCATGCGGCCCATGGCCGTGCAGTGGCAGGCGATGCGTGTGCCCACCGGGATGTTCACCGACAGTCGCTGCGCCGCGAACGCGCGGTACAGGTAGAGGCTGTCGGTCTGCTCGCGGATGCTCAGGTGGCACGATAGCGAGGTGCGGTCGCGCAGGTCGTTGAGGTGCGGCATCGCCACTTCGACGATGTCGCGGCTGGCCAGGTAACTGAAGCCGTCGCTGATCACGCGTGCACCGAGTTCGTACTGGGTGTTGTGTTTGTTCAGGTAGCCCATGTCGGTCAGGGTGAACAGGATGCGGTACACCGCCGAGGGGGTGATCCCCAGACGTGCGGCGATCTCCTGCATGCTCAGGCTGCGGGTGCGGGCATCGAACATCGCCAGCACGCTCAGGCCACGGGCGAGGGCGGGGACGCTGTAGTCGGTGTCTTTGTCGGGTGATTCGATGATGTTCATGACGCGTTCCCTTTTAACTATTTGCTATCGCTATCGCTATCGCTATCGCTATCGCTATCGCTATCGCTACCGCTACGGCACTTGCTTTTACTGCTTTTGCTCTTCGTACATCGCACGTCCAGACACCGCCAAACGCGACTTGGGTGCAGGCCGAACGCAGGCTTTGCTGCGTGGGCCGAGCCGCATGGATGCGGCGAGAGCGCTGCCAGGACATGGATGTCCGTTCAGCGCGGGCCCACGGAGCGTCGCCGGAGTGAGGGTATTCCGACGAAGGAGGAACCTAACCAGGAGCAGGGCCTTTTTGGTTACTTTTTCGGCTCTTGAAAAAAGTGACCCGCCGTAAGGGCGGAAAGGTGAATCAGCGTCTCCCACTTGAACGGATCCACCCCAGAGATTCGGACCGATTCCCCGAGTCATTGGCGACACGTAAACGGGGGACATATCCGTTTCTGTAGCGGTACACATATCGGTTCCGCTCTTACAGCGGGTCACTTTTGTCAAGAGCCACAAAAGTAACCAAAAAGGCCCTGCTCCTGGCTTGGCCCTCCTTCGTCGGGTTCCCTCGTTTCGGCCCCGCTCCGTGGGCACGCGCCGAAACGGACGTCCCTGTCCCGGCGCTCTCGC
>CAURWS010000613.1:0-3286 GCA_963528485.1 uncultured Pseudomonas sp.
CGCGTATGGCCTTGGGTCCGAATCTGTCGTTGCAGCATGCAGCGCCTCGTTACAAAAACTCAGGTGCGTGAATTCGCCCCTGTGAACGTTCTGAAAGTTGAAAAGGTGAAGGCATGAGCGAGCGTCGCATCGTAGTGACGGGTATGGGGCTGGTGACGCCTTTGGGCACCGGTGTCGAGGCGGTCTGGCAGCGGTTGTTGCAAGGGCGCTCCGGCATTGTCCAGTTGCCTGAAGAGACGGTGGCGGATCTGCCTGGCAAGGTGGGCGGACTGGTGCCGCTGTTGGCCGATGATCCCGAGGCGGGTTTCGATGCCGACCTCGCAGCACCGCCCAAAGAGCAGAAGAAAATGGACCGTTTCATTCTCTTCGCTTTGGCTGCGGCGCAGCAGGCTGTCGCGCAAGCGGGTTGGGCGCCCTCCACTGACGAGGAGCGCGAGCGCACCGCAACGATCATCGGTTCGGGCATTGGCGGGTTTGTGACGATCGCCGATGCCGTGCGTACAACCGACACTCGGGGCCCGCGCAGGCTGTCGCCGTTCACCATTCCGGCGTTTCTGGTCAATCTGGCGGCGGGCCATGTGTCGATTCAGCATGGCTTCAAAGGGCCGCTGGGGGCGCCGGTGACTGCCTGCGCCGCCGGGGTGCAGGCGATTGGCGACGCCGCGCGGATGATTCTCGCTGGCGAAGCGGATGTGGCGATTTGTGGTGGCGCCGAGGCGTGTGTCGATCGCGTGGCGTTGGGCGGCTTTGCGGCTGCCCGTGCACTGTCCAGCGGTTTCAACGAGACCCCGGAGAAGGCCTCTCGGCCGTTTGATCGTGACCGTGATGGCTTCGTCATGGGCGAGGGCGCCGGCATCGTGGTGATCGAAACCCTGGAACACGCGTTGGCGCGCGGCGCTGCACCGATCGTCGAGCTGGTGGGCTACGGCACCAGCGCCGATGCCTATCACCTCACGGCTGGTCGGGAAGATGGCAGCGGCGCGCGCCGGGCCATGCAGGCTGCGATTCGTCAGGCAGGTATCAAGCCTTCGGACATTCAGCACCTCAATGCTCACGCCACCTCGACGCCGGTTGGCGACAAAGGCGAAATGGCGGCGATCAAGACGGTGTTCGGAGACCAGAACGGCGTCGCCGTGACTTCAACCAAATCGGCCACCGGGCATTTGCTCGGCGCTGCGGGTGGCATCGAGGCGATCTTCACAGCCTTGGCGATTCGTGACCAGATCGCCCCCATGACGCTCAACCTGGAAAACCCGGATGAAGCTGCGCAGGGGATCGATATCGTCCGTGGAGAAGCCCGGCCGATGAAGATCGAGTACGCCTTGTCGAATGGACTTGGCTTCGGCGGGGTCAACGCCAGCGTGTTGTTCCGTCGCTGGCAGCCCTGATGTGTTGACGCAATGAAAAGCCCCTGGTGTCGGTAGTACCAGGGGCTTTTTCATTTCAAACAGCTGAACTCAAACCGAGGCGAGCTGCTGCTTGAGCTGTTCGCGGGTGGTTTGCAGAATGCGTTCGGCCAGTTGCGGGTCTTTCGCACTGCGAGCGAGCGTGATCGCGCCCACCAGGCTCGCCATGATCATCACGCACTTGTCGCTGTTCTCCTGGCCTGCAGGCATACCGGCTTGCAGCGTTGCGAGCATCTTGTGAATCAGCTCGTCGGTGATCTCGCTCGGCTGGCCGCGCTGGCCCAGTTCCGAGGACATGGTCGGCAGCGGGCAGCCATTTTCAGGCGTCGTGCGATGCTCAGGGGACAGGTACTTGTCGATGAAAACCTCGGTCGTCGGGGCCGCAAGCGCAAAGGTCGACTCGGCGCCGGTCATTTGATCCACGGCGCAGCGCAGGGCCTTTTCGACCAGATCATCCTTGGATTTGAAATGGGCATAGAACCCGCCGTGGGTGAGGCCCAGTGCCTTCATCAGCGGCTGCAAACCGGTTGCGCCAATGCCGTCGCGACGAAAGCGCGCGGCCGCCTCGTGCAGGATGCGCTGATGGGTTTGGGCTTTGTGATCTTCGGCGTAACGCATTGAACGAGCCTCCCGACTTGGCTCTTGAAATGGTGATCGACATTTTCACATGTATGACATGCCGATGCAGTATCCACTTTTCGAGCCAGGTTGCCATTGGTCAGAAGGTCACAGGCTTTTAGCGTTACTTGGGCCCCATCATTTTGGCCAGCACTTCAGGCCGCGGTGCACCTTGTTGCTGCTGCACCTGGCCGTTTTCGTCCTTGTAGAAAATCGACGGTGTGGCCGACAGCCCCATGTTTTCCATCAACTTCATGTTGGCGTCGAGCTTGGCCTGGATGTCTTTGGGGATCGATGCCATGGCCTTGAGCGTGCTCTCTTTGCCAGCCTGCTCATGCTTCTGCAGGGCGACTTCGGGGTTGGCGTCGGCTAGCAGCGTGGCGGCCTTGGCGGCGCTGTCTTCGCGAATCACGCCGACCATGATATGGCGCAGTTGCACCTTGCCGGACTTGACCCAGGGCCTTGCCTGTTCCCCGAACAGGTTGCAGTAGGGGCAGTTCGCGTCGCTGAACAGGTAGATCACTTTGGGTGCAGTCTTGGCGCCATCAGAGATCCAGGTGCTGGCCTCCATCTGGTTCCACATTTCCTTGGTCATGGGCTCGTAGACCAGTTTCTGCAGCGGCGCTTCGCTGATGTCCTGGCCTTTCTCATCGAACAGGTTGCCCGCCAGTACATGCTTGCCATCAGGCGTCAGGTACAGCGCCATGCCTTGATTCTGATATTGCGCGGCATAGCCTTTCAGGCCGCCGGGGGCATCGAACGAGCCCTTGATCGTGGCGCCTTTGGCTTCCAGTGCCTTGATGGCAGCGGGTAACTCGTCTGCCAGCAGCATCGAGCTTTGCACGGCCAGCAGGCTCGCGACCGCGAAAGTGGAAAAGCGCATGAAACTCATTGAGTACTCCTTGAAGGTAGAGAGGACGCTGGTGGGCCGAGGTTATCCAGGGCGTGCTTGAGGCTGGCGCTGGACAGCTCGCCCAGATGATTGCCGGCCAGTCGACCGTCGGATGTGTAGAACAGCGTGGTGGGCAGGGCGGCCGAGCCCACCTGTTGGGCCAGTGCACCGGCGCTGTCGAACAGGACGTTGTCCAGATGCAGACCTTGAGTCGTCAGAAAAGTCGCGACATCCCGTGGGCTTTCGGCCTGATTGACGAACAGAAACGTTACGTCGGCATTGGCCTGCTGGGCCGCCTGCAAGACAGGCATCTCGCGACGGCAGGGTGGGCACCAGGTGGCCCAGAGGTTGATCACCAGCGGCTTGCCTA
>CAURWS010000614.1:0-3274 GCA_963528485.1 uncultured Pseudomonas sp.
CACTGCTCAACACCAATTCGCGCTTTCATTACGCGGCTATCGCGGAGTTTTCCGAGCGCCTGCTCAAGCTGGCGCCAGAAGGCATGGACCGGGTGTTTCTGGTCAACAGCGGCACCGAAGCGAACGATCTGGCGATTCGTCTGGCCTGGGCCTACAGCGGCGGGCGCGATGTCCTGAGCGTGCTGGAGGCGTATCACGGCTGGTCGGTGGCCACCGATGCGATTTCCACCTCCATTGCCGACAACCCGCAAGCCCTCAGCACGCGGCCGGACTGGGTGCATCCGGTGGTCGCGCCCAACACCTACCGTGGCGAGGCGCGGGGCGCAGACAGCACGCCGTTTTACCTGAAAAGCGTCGACGCGCATCTGGCACGCCTGGCCGAGCAGGGCAGGCAACTGGCGGGTTTCATCTGCGAGCCGGTGTATGGCAACGCGGGCGGGATTTCGCTGCCGCCGGGGTATCTGCGCGAGGTGTATCAGAAGGTGCGTGCGCAAGGCGGCGTGTGCATCGCCGATGAGGTTCAGGTCGGTTATGGGCGTTTGGGCCAGTATTTCTGGGGCTTCGAAGAGCAAGGCGTGGTGCCGGACATCATCACCATGGCCAAAGGCATGGGCAACGGCCACCCCTTGGGCGCGGTCATCACACGCCGGGAAATCGCCGAGGCGCTGGAGGCCGAGGGCTATTTCTTCTCGTCTTCAGGGGGCAGCCCGGTGAGCTGCCGGATCGGCATGGCGGTGCTCGATGTCATGGAAGAAGAAAAGCTCTGGGAGAACGCGCAGGAGGTGGGCGGCTACTTCAAGGATCGCCTGCTGGCGCTGATCGACGAACACCCGCTGGTGGGCGCCGCTCACGGTTCGGGCTTTTATCTGGGGCTGGAGCTGGTGCGTAACCGCCAGACCCTCGAACCTGCCACCGAAGAAACCACCTACCTGTGCGATCGCCTGCGCGAGCTGGGCATCTTCATGCAGCCCACCGGGGATTACCTGAACATCCTCAAGATCAAGCCGCCGATGGTCACCACACGACGCAGCGTCGATTTCTTTGTCGACAACGTTTCGAAGGTGCTGAGCGAGCTTGAGGGCTGACGAATCTCGCCCTTCCATCTGACATGGAAAGGCCCCTGTGGGAGTGAGCTTGCTCACGAAGACCGACGTTTCGACGCAGAGAATGCTTCGGATGTACTGGCCTTTTCGTGAGCAAGCCCACTCCCGCAGGTTAAAAACGTGTTTGCAGATTAATATCGGATAAAAATTGTATTCATTAACCTATCTAAGCTTTCACTGCTTTTAAGTCCGATATTTATCGGCTATAAAGACGCCCAGATGTCATCGCTGATCTGTTTGCTCAGCGCGGAAATGCTGTTCTACCCGGCCGCCATCGGCAGCGCGCCCCACGACAAGACCATCAGCTCCCGCGATCACTGGCAACGGGTGCAACAGAGCCACGCGGGCGCTAACCTGACGAACTGGAACACATTTGCAGTGCCTGGGGCACTTTCCGTGACCGCCGTCCCAATCTGTACGGCCCACTCAAAACCCTCGATGGCTCACTGGAGTCCTGATCAATGACCACACTTAACAGCACACCCCGCGCCGACGGCTTCTACATGCCCGCCGAATGGGCCCCGCAAACCCAGACCTGGATGGTCTGGCCCGAGCGTCCTGACAACTGGCGCCTGGGCGGCAAGCCGGTGCAAAGCGCCCACGTCGCCGTGGCCAAGGCCATCGCGCGTTTCGAGCCGGTGACCGTGGCGGTTTCGGCTGCTCAGTACGACAACGCCCGCGCGCGCCTGGACGTGCCGAACATCCGCGTCGTCGAGATCAGCAACGACGACGCCTGGGTGCGTGACACCGGCCCGACTTTCGTCATCAACGACGATGGCGAAGTGCGCGGCGTGGACTGGGGCTTCAACGCCTGGGGCGGTTTCGACGGCGGCCTGTACGCGCCGTGGAACCTGGATGAACAGCTGGCCAGCAAAGTGTTGGAAATCGAGCGTTGCTCGCGTTATGTCACCGAAGGTTTCGTGCTCGAAGGCGGCTCGATTCATGTGGATGGCGAAGGCACGCTGATCACCACCGAAGAGTGCCTGCTCAATCGCAATCGCAACCCGCACCTGTCTCGCGAAGAGATCGAAGCGGTGCTGCGCGATCATCTGTCGGTGGAAAAAATCGTCTGGCTGCCGGATGGCCTGTACAACGACGAAACCGATGGCCATGTGGATAACTTCTGCTGTTACGTGCGCCCCGGCGAAGTGCTACTGGCCTGGACCGATGATCCGAAAGACCCCAACTACCCGCGTTGCCAGGCCGCCATGGGCATTCTGGAAAACGCCCGGGACGCCAAAGGTCGACCGTTCGTCGTGCACAAGATGCCGATCCCAGGCCCGCTGTTTGCCACCGAAGAAGAGTGCGCAGGCGTCGATCAGGTGCACGGCAGTCAGGAGCGCAACCCTTCGGTGCGCCTGGCTGGGTCGTACGTGAACTTCCTGATCGTCAACGGCGGCATCATTGCCCCGAGTTTCGACGACCCGCTGGACGAAACCGCGCGCCAGATCCTTCAACAACTGTTTCCAGAACATGAGGTGGTCATGGTGCCGGGCCGCGAGCTGCTGCTGGGCGGCGGCAACATTCACTGCCTGACCCAGCAACAACCGGCGCCACACCGCCGCTGAGTTGGTTCACTTCTTGCTGGGATCAAAGCCCATCGGACGATGGGCTTTTTTGTGGGTAGCGAATTCTCGTTTGCCTGTCGGAAGAGTCTGCGCAGTCATCTAAAGGGTTACCGCATTCGTCCGTCTGTAACAAAAGATACGTAGATTTCGCAGTCCAAAACGCAAGAGGTTATCCCTATGAACGCAGGTCAGGAGTCACGCGTGACTCGAGGTTTGTCTGCGAGCAGTGAAGCACGGCAGATGATGGCGGACTGGTTACGGATAACCCAGGCCCAGAAGAATCAGGCACCGGACTACAGGACAATGCTGACCGAGCGTTACCCCTGCGGCCTGATCAACGACGCCGAACTGGAAGCGTTGCTGGGCATTTTGAACAACTGAAAGCGGTTGGCCTCTCCCAGGTATGGAGAGGCTTTCACCCCTGTCGATTTGGCCTTCATCAAATTGACACGCCTGTATGCCGCGGATAGCATTCGCGCCTCCACCGCCTGTGGCCCAGCGCCATGTACGTGCATCAGTAGTCCACTGCGATGATTTCGTGCGGGCTTCCGGGACTGTTCAAGTCTGGGGAAGACGCAATGACCTGCCCCGGTTTTTGCCACA
>CAURWS010000615.1:0-3257 GCA_963528485.1 uncultured Pseudomonas sp.
GAGCAGCCAGAGCAACGCCGAAGCGATAGCTGCACTGGCCGACAGGTCAGTCAAGATGCATTTCAAAGTCAATTACTTCACTCCTGGTATGTCGCCGAATATTATCGGTGAGGTACTTCAATGACCACTGCAATCGATTTGTTCGCCGGGCTCGGCGGATGGTCTACCGGTGCCCGCGCGGCGGGTGTCGAAGTTCTCTGGGCTGCAAACCACTGGCCGGTCGCGGTCGAGTGGCACGCCGCGAATCACCCGGACACCCAGCACATCTGCCAAGACCTGCACCAGGCCCGCTGGGAGCAGGTTCCCGCCCACGACATGCTGCTGGCGTCGCCGTGCTGCCAAGGACACTCGAAGGCCCGCGGGCAAGCAAACGGCAACCCGCAGCACGATGCCTCACGCTCGACAGCCTGGGCCGTAGTGTCGGCCTTGGAGTTTCACCGACCGGGCGTGGCATTGGTCGAGAACGTTCAGGAGTTCACCGACTGGGCGCTCTACCCTGCCTGGGTCTCCGCTGTTCAGGCGCTTGGATACCAGGTCGCGCCGCACGTTGTGGACTGCGCAGATCTGGGCGTTCCTCAGCACCGCGTCAGGCTGTTCCTGGTGCTGACCCGCAGCAGGGCGCCTTTGATGCTCGAGCTGCACCGGCGCCAGCATGTGCCAGCCGCCAGCTTCCTGGACTTTAACGCTGGGAAATGGTCGCCGATCGAGCGGCCGGGCCGCGCGCAGGCAACGCTCAACCGAGTGCGTAACGGGCGCGAGCGCTTCGGTGACCAGTTCATCATGCCCTACTACGGCAAGGGATCCGGGCTGACCGGGCGCGACATGAACAGGCCGATCGGCACGATCACCACCCTGGACCGTTGGGCCCTGGTGCGCGGCGATGAGATGCGAATGCTCAGCGCCAGCGAAGCCTTGGCCGCCCAGTCATTCCCCGCCGATACCCTGCGCCCCAAGAGCCACAAGCTGACCATGCACATGGCCGGCAACGCTGTTCCCCCGCTCGCTGGCCAGCGCGTAATCGAAGCGCTGATGGCCGCCGCCTGACCAACCCCACAGTAACCTCCAGAGGTTACATATCGAAAAGTAACCTGAATCGGTTACAGGGATATCGCCATGCCTGAACACATTTTGAAAATTCACGCCGTGCCATTTGAAGACTTGAGAACTGGACGGAAAACCAGTGAGGTCCGCGACTGCTCGGATCGAAATTTCCAGACGGGCGATACAGTCCGTCTTTTGCTGATCGACGATGCAGGGAAGCCTACCAATCGTGAGCTGGTACGAACCATCACGCACATCCAGCGCGGCTACGGACTTCCCGACGATTTGTGCGTGCTGTCGTACGGATGGCAGTACGCATTCAATCAAGAAGCACACCAAGCCGAAATGAAGAAGGCATCGCTGGCTGTGCTCAACGACGACTTGCGCGATATTTTTGGCCGCATCTGCCACACCTGCATCGCTATTTCTCAGGTGCTACGACTGATGGGCCATGACATCAAGAAGCGGGCCGAAGATGAGCAAGCCGCGACGATTCATTGGCTGCTCGGCCACTACCTTCGGGACCAGATCAACTGGCGGGCAAACGCTTCGAACGAACTTCGAATTGCCGCAGAAAAACACAGAGCCGCCAACGCCGCAGACCAGGGCGAAGTAGGTGCGTATCCGCAGGAGGGGTTATGAGTCAGGAATTGAAGCCGTGCGAATCATGTGCAGCGCCAAAGCATCAGCATTATCCGCAGCGAAATGGTGATTCGATCTGTGCCGCATGCGGGGCGCCTTACGGGTTAGCCACCGCACCTGTGCCGCCTGCTGGCGAATGGGAGAAGCTGGCAAAGCACCTGGCGTACTACCTACCCTCCGCGCTGGTGTCGCATCAACATATGATGACACCAGAAACACTGAGCGACGCCCTCGAAGCGCTACACAAGGTGCGCAATATGCCGGCGTTGCCTGCTGTCAGTGGGGTGGGAAGAATGCCTGAGCGATTGACGTCCGATGATGATCGAGTACCGAACATGCATAGCCTGCAAAAGGTGGCTTGGTGCTCAGGCTACGGTCACGCCATCGACGCTTGCACTCCCATCGTCACCCGCCTCCAGGCCGAGAACGCTGCCCTGCAGCAGCGCCTGAACACCGCCGATCAGCGGGTTGATGAACTCCAGTCTGAATCTTTCGAGGCTTTGTACAACGCAGCCATCGAGGAGCGAGACGCAGCGCAATCCGAGCTGACCAAGGCGCGGGAGTTGCTGAAGGAATGTGTCGATTGCGTGCGTTACGGCGATGAGTTTGACCTTCCTGTGACGACAATGAAGCGCGTCGATGACCTGCTCGCCCACCAATCCGCCCCAGCCGCGGCGCCACTCGATCACGTTCACGGAGATGTGCTCCCGCCAGTCGGCAGCACGGTACAGATCCAGCTTGGCGACAGCGGTTGGTTCGATCACACCGTTACCGGCTATTACGCTTGGCCCAACCATGGGCTGGATAAAAACGTGCACCGTGTCTTTGTTCGCGTGAAGGACTCTTCCGGTACTCCCAACGCGCGACTGCTTGCAGACATCGGCCTGCCGACAGCTTCGGCCCAGCAGTAACCACCAGAAAATCTTACCCCAGCCCAGAAAATCTTACTTTCCGCCCTACCGGCTCGGATTTATTTACTCATTGCCTGCTGCGCCTGAGCGCGGCGAAGCCAGGTCATGAAGGTGTGAGAAACTCATCCAAATGGCTCGTGATTTGCCGTAATTCAGGAACTCTCTCGACCAACTCGGTATATATATACGCGTAATCCAAAGCGTTGATGGTTCTGTCCGATTCCGACTTCTCATACGTCTTCCCGCCAAGGGCGTAGCACTGACGCAGATCCTCTGCAGGCTCCTCTCTAGCCGCCGGGTCATCGGTCTCAGGATTAAAGCCTAGCGCGGCTGATATCGCCTCGGTTGTAATCAAAGGATCAATCTTGGTGAAATGGTTGAACTCTGCTAAAAACCAAGCCTCGAGCTCCATTGTCGATAGTATAAAATCAACAGGAGCTAGATTCGGTGGAATTCCACTCCTTAGGCCTGTAGACAACAGAGGAATTTCATCGCGAGTGTAGCGAGGACGAACATCTCGAATACATATGATCTTTTCGTATCCGGCACACGTGAGGTTTTGGTGCTCCTCCTTCAGTCTTGTGCGCACTTGATGATCACCGCCACAGTCGAAAATCAAAACAAAATACTCCTGACCATCATCAGGCTCAGCAGCCTTAACGG
>CAURWS010000616.1:0-3252 GCA_963528485.1 uncultured Pseudomonas sp.
GTCATGGCCAGGGTGGATGACGGGAAAGTGCAACTGTTCACCCGCAACGGTCATGACTGGACGCACAAGCTCCCGCGCCAGGCCGAAGCCATCGCCAGTCTCGGGCTGGCCTCTGCCTGGCTGGACGGCGAGATGGTGGTCGCCAACGAGGACGGTGTCCCTGACTTCCAGGCACTGCAGAACGCGTTCGAATCCGAGCGCAGCGGCAATATCGTTTACTACCTCTTCGACATGCCCTTCCTCAACGGCATGGATTTACGCGAGGTGCCGGTCGAGCAAAGGCGCGCCGCCTTGGCCAAAGTGCTGGAAGCCAGCGAGGACGAAATACTCAGGTTTTCTGAGGACTTTGGGGAGGCTCCCGACGCTCTGCTCAACAGCGCCTGTCAGATGAAGATGGAAGGCCTGATTGGAAAGCGCGTAGGCAGCCTCTATGTATCCAGGCGCAGCGGCGACTGGATCAAACTTAAGTGCAAGCGCCGGCAGGAATTCGTGGTGGTCGGCTACACCGAGCCAAAGGGCGCTCGGAGCAAATTCGGTGCCCTGCTCCTAGGGCTTCACGATGCCGATAGCGGCGAACTGCGTTTTTCGGGCAAGGTCGGGACAGGCTTCAATGAAGCGACACTGAACACCATCTTCCACCAGCTCGTCCCGCTGGAAGTAAAGAAAGCGACCGTGGTCAATCCACCTACCGGTTTCGAGGCCAAGGGCGTGCACTGGCTCAAGCCTCAGTTGCTGGCCGAGGTGGCGTTCGCTGAAATCACCAAGGACGGCTCCGTCAGACACGCGGTGTTCCACGGCCTGCGCACGGACAAGCCGGCCAAGTCCATCACTGAAGAACGCCCTGCTCCGCCATCCGACGTCGAGAAAGCCCCAGCGGCGAAAACCTCTCGAAGCAAAACCGCCAAGGTCGCCCCAACTCAAAAATCAGAGTCTGCTGCCGGGTCGACGTCAGGAAAGATCCGCTTAACCCACCCCGAGCGCATCATTGATCTCACGAGCGGATCGACCAAGCGTGACTTGGCGGACTACTACATCAGCGTCTCCGATTGGTTGCTACCGCAGTTAGCGCAACGCCCTGTTGCGCTAGTCAGGGCGCCCGAGGGCATCACCGGCGAGTTGTTCTTCCAGAAAAACGCTGATCGGCTGTCAATCCCGGGCATCGAGACGATGGGCAAGGAGTACACCGGCCATCCGGTCATGCTTATCAACAATCTTGAAGCCCTGATCGGGGCCGTGCAGATGAGCGCGATGGAGCTGCATACCTGGAACGCTGTTTCCAAAGATCTGGAGCGGCCCGACCGCTTCGTGCTCGACCTCGACCCCGACCCCTCGCTACCGTGGAAGAGCATGGTGGAAGCCACTCAACTGACCTTGGCGGTGCTCGATGAACTGGGACTCAAGTCTTTTCTCAAGACCAGTGGCGGCAAAGGCATTCACCTGGTCGTGCCGCTTACCCCCAAGGGCGACTGGGAGGCTGTGAAGGGCTTCAGCCACGCCATCGTCAAACACATCGCCAAGCTGCTGCCGGATCGTTTCTCAGCCGTCTCGGGGCCGAAAAACCGCGTGGGGCGCATCTTTATCGATTACCTGCGAAATGGCCTGGGCGCCACGACGATCAGCGCCTACTCAGTCCGCACGCGGGAGGGGCTTCCGGTATCGGTACCCATCTTTCGCGAGGAGCTGCTGGAGATCAAAGGTGCCAACGTGTGGAACATTCACAACCTTCATGAACGCCTGGGGCAGCTTGACAGCGATCCGTGGGCAGACCTGCCGACCATCCGGCAAACGATCACCGCCGACATGCGTCGGCGGGTAGGCATCAAATAGCGAATAACACGAGGACAAAGACAATGGACAACTACCACATCACCAAAACCGATAAAGGCTGGGCACTCACGAAGCAAGGCGCTGACCGTGCATCTAAAACCGCTTCGACCAAAGCCGAGATCACCTCGCTCGCCAGCGAATTTCTAGAGGGTAAAACCGCCTCACTGAAAATTCATAAGGAGGACGGCACGATTCAAGAAGAACGCACCTACCCTAGATCAGCCGACCCGGCCAAGACGAAAGGATAGGCATGCTCCCTGACTATCGACGCTACCAACCACACATGGGTGCGGCACCTAGTCTCAGGTAACCAAGGCAGGGACGTTGTTGCTCTGCCTTGGCACCCGAGGCTCAATAATCAGGGTGAATGCTCGCCTTTCCGGGTCTTACTCATTGCGGCCACCGATCTTCAACAACCGCTGCATGAGCAGCGCGTTGCTAAGTGCTGCATCACGAGCTGTATTGTCGAAAATACACCAGGTCGGCACGTCCTCCGACATCGCCTCAATCCTTTTCACAAGATGTTCAAGCCATGGCGTGTCATAAGCGCTGTAGTAGATTCTAGGTGCCCCGTGTAGGCGCCAATAGCGAACTCCCGGCCAACCACTCGGCTGCGCACCATTACTCAACCTGACAGGATCAGCCGCCACTTGTGCTATGTGTTGATCAACGAGAAGCTCGTTAGCGTTTGCCCAAGACTCATGGCGCGGCTCGATCACCACATGCCCTGAAAAGCGAGCTCTCAGCGAGTCGAAGAAGCAGGCTGCGACCCGGGCATCGAATGAGAGTGAAGGTGGAAGCTGAATCAGCAGGCAGCCGAGCGCGCTACCCAGTGCAGTGACCTCCGACAAGAATTTATCAAGCAGATCTGAGCAATCCACGAGTCGGCTCTCGTGGCTGATCGACTTGGGCATTTTCACTGAGAAGCGGAAATCGCTGTCTACCGATGATGCCCACCTAGCGTAGGTTGCAGGTCTGTGTGGCCGATAGAAGGAACTGTTGATTTCAGCAGCGCCCAACCGTAGTGCGTAACGTTGCAGGTGCGTACCTTCGCCTTGAAACTCAGGCGCGAATTCTTGCGCTAGCTTCCAGCCAGCGCACCCCACGTAAACTTCTGCGGTTTTCAATAGAGTACCTGTTGCGCGTCGCGCATGAAGATCTCAACCGTCTTGGGGCCAATGCCTTCGAATTCTTTGAGCCTTGCCTCAAACTCAGATCGGTCTTTGCTGGCCTCAAGAATGTTCAGCACTTTCACACCGTAGTCGCGCGTCAAACGCTCGCTCAGCTTCAGTAGTCGGTTGGCGGTAAATTCGTCGTAACGGGTGTAACGGCCCTCTCCCAGCATCCTCACCAACTGGCCGTGCGTACATGCCGCAAGCTTGTCAGGCGTGTCACGATGGTGTTTCTCGACGATGATCCTGGCGG
>CAURWS010000617.1:0-3252 GCA_963528485.1 uncultured Pseudomonas sp.
CCGCCGGCAAGCCGTGCTGCTACAGACAATCGATCTTATTTCCCGACAACAAGCTAATGTTGTCCTGTGTCAAGCACCCGCCGCTTGAATCCTGTTAAATCGGCCACATCTAAGGGCTATCTGGCAGGTTTTCTTTATTAAGGTGTGTTCATTGCTCCGGCCTGCCCATTAGGAAGGTGACCAATGCGTATCGACCGTTTAACCAGCAAATTACAGCTCGCTTTATCTGATTCCCAATCTCTGGCGGTGGGCATGGACCATCCCGCCATCGAGCCCGCGCACCTGATGCAGGCGCTGCTCGAACAGCAGGGTGGTTCGATCAAACCCCTGCTGCTGCAAGTCGGCTTCGACATCAACAGCCTGCGCAAGGCGTTGAGCAAAGAGCTCGACCAACTGCCGAAAATTCAAAACCCGACCGGCGACGTCAACATGTCGCAGGATCTGGCGCGCCTGCTCAATCAGGCCGACCGTCTGGCCCAGCAGAAGGGCGATCAGTTCATCTCCAGTGAACTGGTGCTGCTCGCCGCGATGGACGAAAACAGCAAGCTGGGCAAGCTGCTGCTCGGCCAGGGCGTCAGCAAGAAGGCGCTGGAAAACGCCATCAGCAACCTGCGCGGCGGCGATGCGGTCAACGACCCTAACGCTGAAGAGTCCCGCCAGGCGCTGGACAAATACACCGTCGACCTGACCAAGCGCGCCGAGGAAGGCAAGCTCGATCCGGTGATCGGCCGTGACGACGAGATTCGCCGGACCATTCAGGTCCTGCAGCGTCGCACCAAGAACAACCCGGTGCTGATCGGTGAACCGGGCGTGGGTAAAACCGCTATTGCAGAAGGCTTGGCCCAGCGCATCATCAATGGCGAAGTACCGGACGGCCTGCGCGGCAAGCGCCTGCTGTCGCTGGACATGGGCTCGCTGATTGCCGGTGCCAAGTTCCGCGGCGAGTTCGAAGAGCGTCTCAAAGCCGTGCTCAACGAACTGTCCAAGCAGGAAGGCCAGGTCATCCTGTTCATCGACGAACTGCACACCATGGTCGGCGCGGGCAAGGCCGAAGGTTCGATGGACGCGGGCAACATGTTGAAACCGGCGTTGGCGCGCGGAGAGCTGCATTGCGTCGGCGCCACGACCCTCAATGAGTACCGCCAATATATAGAGAAGGACGCGGCCCTCGAACGGCGCTTCCAGAAAGTGCTGGTGGATGAGCCGAGCGAAGAAGACACCATCGCGATCCTGCGTGGCCTGAAAGAGCGCTACGAGGTTCACCACAAAGTGGCAATCACCGATGGCGCGATCATTGCGGCGGCCAAGCTCAGCCATCGTTACATCACCGATCGTCAGTTGCCGGACAAGGCCATCGACCTGATCGATGAAGCCGCCAGCCGTATTCGCATGGAGATCGATTCCAAGCCCGAAGTGCTCGATCGCCTTGAGCGTCGCCTGATTCAGCTGAAAGTCGAATCCCAGGCATTAAAAAAGGAAGACGACGAAGCCGCGATCAAGCGCCTTGAGAAACTTCAGGAAGAAATCGTCCGGCTGGAGCGTGAATACGCCGATCTGGAAGAAATCTGGACCTCGGAAAAAGCCGAGGTGACCGGTTCTGCGCAGATCCAGCAGAAGATCGAGCAGTCCCGCCAGGAGCTGGAAGCGGCTCGTCGGCGTGGCGACCTCAATCGCATGGCTGAACTGCAGTACGGGGTGATCCCTGATCTGGAGCGCAGCCTGCAGATGGTCGACCAGCACGGCAAGCCTGAGAACCAGCTGCTGCGCAGCAAGGTGACCGAGGAAGAGATCGCCGAAGTCGTGTCGAAGTGGACCGGGATTCCGGTGTCGAAGATGCTCGAAGGCGAGCGCGACAAGCTGCTGAAGATGGAAAGCCTGCTGCACGAACGCGTGATCGGGCAGAACGAAGCGGTGGTAGCCGTGGCCAACGCGGTGCGTCGTTCGCGAGCCGGGCTGTCTGATCCGAATCGCCCAAGCGGCTCGTTCATGTTCCTCGGCCCGACCGGCGTGGGTAAGACCGAGCTGTGCAAAGCGCTGGCCGAGTTCCTGTTCGACACCGAAGAGGCGATGGTGCGAATCGATATGTCCGAGTTCATGGAGAAACATTCCGTGGCGCGGCTGATCGGTGCGCCACCGGGCTACGTGGGTTACGAAGAGGGCGGCTACCTGACCGAAGCTGTGCGTCGCAAGCCGTATTCGGTGATCCTGCTGGACGAAGTCGAGAAGGCGCATCCGGATGTCTTCAACATCCTGCTGCAAGTGCTTGAAGACGGCCGTTTGACCGACAGCCACGGGCGTACGGTCGATTTCCGCAACACGGTGATCGTTATGACCTCGAACCTGGGCTCGGCGCGAATCCAGGAACTGGTGGGTGATCGTGAAGCGCAGCGCGCGGCGGTGATGGATGCCGTGGGTTCGCACTTCCGTCCCGAGTTCATCAACCGGGTCGACGAAGTGGTGATTTTCGAGCCGCTGGGTCATGACCAGATTGCGGGTATCACCGAGATCCAGCTGGGCCGTCTGCGTCAGCGTCTGGCCGAGCGCGACCTGAGCCTGGAGCTGACGCCTGAGGCGCTGGAGAAACTGATCGCCGTCGGTTACGACCCGGTGTATGGCGCGCGTCCGCTGAAGCGTGCGATTCAGCGCTGGATCGAAAACCCGCTGGCCCAGCTGATTCTGTCCGGTGGCTTCATGCCCGGCACCAGCATCAAGGGCACGGTCGTGGATGACGAGATTGCGTTCGTCTGATTCGCGGCTTCTATATAGATAGTGGTGAGAGGGCGCTCCTTTGGGGCGCCCTTTTTTATGGGCGCCGGCATGCGGGCTCAACACGTCGATTTTCGGGGCCTTGAGGCCCTCTCGAAAAAAAGTTGCAAATCATTGTCTTAAAAGCAATTTAGAGGGTTGACACCTGTTTCTGGGGATGTAGAATAGCGCGCCTCAGAGACGTGAACGCAGCGATGCAGACAAGTCGAAGAGGCTGAAAATGCAGTAGATTCAGGGTGGTAAGTGCAAGACTCGTCTCGCAAAGAAGTACTGAATTTGTTGTGTTAAAGCGCGTCAAACGCTACATCTGAAATTGATGATTTTGAAAAAGATCGTTCCGTGATAGCTCAGTCGGTAGAGCAAATGACTGTTAATCATTGGGTCCCAGGTTCGAGTCCTGGTCACGGAGCCAATTTCCAGAAGTAGTACCGTCGGGGTATAGCGCAGTCCGGTAGCGCGCCTGCTTTGGGAGCAGGATGTCAGGAG
>CAURWS010000618.1:0-3251 GCA_963528485.1 uncultured Pseudomonas sp.
CTTCAATCATGGGTCACCATGCCTGGCCACGGTGTTTGAGTTCCAGGCGCTGGGTGAAGGCTTGCAAGACTCGGCGATACAGCTCATCCCCCAGCACGGCGTCTTCGATACCGGCGTCCAGATTGGGGTTGTCGTTGACCTCGATGACCAGCACGCGATCACCGGCCTGCTTCAAGTCGACGCCATACAGGCCGTCACCGATCAGCCGGGCGGTGTCCACGGCCAGCTTCACCACCTCTGGCGGGGCCTGATCCACCGGCACGGCCCGACACATGCCGTTGACCTCGCCGGGCATCGCCTTGTGGTTGTAGATCTGCCAGTGCCCCTTGGACATGAAGTACTGACAGGCGTACAGCGCCTCGCCATTGAGCACGCCCACGCGCCAGTCGTATTCGGTGTAGCAATACTCCTGAGCGAGCAGCAGCACCGAATGCTCGAACAACTCCTGCGCCGCCGCCGACAGGGCCTGAGCGTCGGCCACCTTGATCACGCCCCGTGAGAAACAGCCGTCCGGGATTTTCAGCACCAGCGGAAAGCCCAGGCGACGGCCTGCCTGTTCCAGCTCCTGAGGTCGATCCTTGTAGAGAATCTCCGTGGCAGGCATGCCCAGCCCGCGTCGTTTCAAGAGGTCGGCGAGGTAAACCTTGTTGGTGCAGCGAAGAATCGAAGAAGGATCATCGATGACCACCAGCCCCTCGCTTTCCGCCTTTTTGGCGAACCGATAGGTGTGATCGTCGACCCGCGTGGTTTCGCGGATGAACAGCGCATCGAATTCAGCCAGGCGCGCATAGTCTTTTTTCTCGATCAGCTCGACGTCGATGCCTAGTTGTTTGCCGGTTTCGATAAAGCGCTCCAGCGCCTGCGGATTGGAAGGGGGCAGGGCCTCATCGGGATCGTGAAGGATGGCCAGGTCGTAGCGGGCGACGCGCTTGGAGGCAGGCTGACGCCAGGTGCGGCGGTTAAAGGCGTCCAGTGCATCGGCGAAGACATGCTGCTGTTGGTCGCGCAGCTTGTGCAGGGCCCCGGCCTTGATTCCAGCGATCTGCCAGGTGTCGCCACGGCGAAATTCCACCAGCAGGATCGGGCAGGGGAAGGCTTCAAAGAGCTGGCGACCGATCTCCTGCAGCGGCGCGATGGACGCCTTGCCGAAGTACAGCGACAGGGTAAACGCTTCGGTCTGGCCATAAGGGTGGTTGGCCAGCGCGCGTTCCAGTGTGCGCTCAAGATCGTCCAGACCCACCCCGTAAAGCGCTTTGCGCGACAGTTCACTGACCGTGCGTACTGACGGAAACACCTTGTGCCCACGGGCTTCGGCGAGCAACGAGCAGTAGTAGCCTTGCCCCAGGTATTTGTAATGGCGGCACAGGTTGATGACCTGAGTGCGATGGGGGAAGTCGTCACTGTGCTCAAGGTAATCCTGGGCGAGCATCAGGCTCTCGCTGGGCAGGTAGTCGGCCCAGTCCTCCTTGCGCTCGACGAGGATCAGCAACCGGCTGCCCGAGGGCGTTCGACTGGGAGGTTCCTCGCTGAGGGAGATTGTGGAACGCTCGGTTTTATCCAATACTTCGTTCACGTTGGCTTGCACCGCTGACATGAGTAATTGATCCCTGTTGAAGAAGACGCCGCTTCAATAAATCACGGGCTTTTCGGTCTGTCCCGTCTCGTTACTCAGTCTTTACGGTGGTGCCATGTTTTTTGATTTTCGCTTTGCATCGACGCACGATGTCGACACTCTGGTCGCGCTCGAGCAGCAATGTTTCACGCTCGATCGGCTGAGTGCGCGCAACTTTCACTGGATGATCAGCCGAGCCAACGCCGCGCTGATCGTTGCCATGTCTGAAGAAAAGCTCGCCGGTTATGCCTTGCTGCTGTTTCATCGGGGCACTTCGCTGGCGCGTTTGTATTCCATTGCCGTCAGCCCGGCGTTTCGAGGCCACGGCCTGGGGCAACGGCTATTGGACCAGGCTCAGGCCTGCGCGCTGCAGCGAAACTGCGCCTGGCTGCGACTGGAAGTGCGCCCCGACAACCCGGCCGCCATCGGCCTGTACGAGGCCAACGGCTACCAGCGCTTCGCGATTGTCGAAGACTACTACGAAGATCACGCACAGGCGCTGCGCTTTGAAAAGCGCATCCTGCGCGACACGCCGCCGCCAGCCCGCCAGGTGCCGTACTACCCGCAGACCACCGAATTCACCTGCGGCGCAGCCTGTCTGTTGATGGCCATGGCCGCGATCGACAGCAATCGCTCGATGACCCGCGCCGAAGAGATCGGACTGTGGCGCGAAGCAACCACGGTGTTCATGACCGCAGGCCACGGCGGCTGCAGTCCGCAAGGGCTGGCCTTGGCGGCCTGGCGACGAGGGTTTGCTGTGCGGCTGGTGGTGAGTCACACAGGCTCACTGTTTCTGGATGGCGTCCGCAGCCTGCAGAAGAAGGCCATCATGACCCTGGTGGAGGAGGGCTTTACCCAGGAGCTGGCCGCAACAGGGGTGGAACAGGTTCTGGCGTCCACCCTGGACGTTCGCGCTGCGCTGCAGGCAGGCTTCAAGCCGGTGGTGCTGATCAGCAGCTACCGCTTCACTCGCCTGAAAGCGCCGCACTGGGTGCTCATCACCGCTTGCGATGAAGAGTTCGTGTACCTGCACGACCCGGATGTCGATCACAGCCGGCACAAGCGCAGCCTGGACTGTCAGCACTTGCCGGTCAGTCACGCGGAGTTTCTGCGCATGACGGTGTTCGGTCGCCAGCGGGTTCGCGCCGCGGTGATGTTGCGCGCCCGATGAGCGCCGATGGGCGGACTGATCGTTGCGCTGGCAACGCTTCGCGTTCAGCCGCTGGATCAATTCCAGGCGGCTGGACCCGCGCAATGTGGGTGAACCTATCCTGGATCTGCCGGGTTCAGCTTCGCCTATGGCGCTTTGCCAGTCTTTCTGCTACGTTCGCCGTAATGGGCGTGATTAACGGTTTCAACACAGGGACAGGCCAGTCAACTCAATGCTGCGAGATCCCGATGCTGGAAACCCTCCCTAATATGCGCCACGACCTTGAGCGCACGGCAACCCACCTCGAAGACCTGTCCCTCGCACTGGCAGGTCACCTTGTCTATGCCAGTCACCACAGCGCCTTGCGCGACGGCGCCGGCATCGTGAGCAACATTGAGGCCATCGACTCCACGGTTGCGACCCTGAGAAACGCAGCGGCCAGGATCGCTCCGGACCGCGCTTGAATCCCCTTCGCGCAGCCCTTCACCT
>CAURWS010000619.1:0-3247 GCA_963528485.1 uncultured Pseudomonas sp.
TTAACACTCTTGGGGGGCGCGGGCGTGCTGGCTATGGGGGGGGTTAATACAAATTTTTGGGGTCTCAAAAAATGCTGCCCCCAGCAAGCCGGCTCCCACCCGTATGAAGCTCGCAGGCTCGCGCGCTTTTGGTCCTTACACCATCTCCGGCAACACATGGGTCTGCAAATCCGCCTCATGGGCCGCCATGATTTCCGGCAGCGAGCCGCGCAGGTATTCGACCCAAGTCTTGATCTTGGCATCCAGGTACTGGCGCGAAGGGTAGATCGCGTACAGGTTCAGCTCGTGGGAGCGGTACTGCGGCAGCACGCGCACCAGCGAGCCGTTGCGCAGGCCTTCGATGGCCGAGTAGATCGGCAGGATCCCGATGCCCATGCCGCTGCTGATCGCCGCTTTCATCGCATCGGCCGAGTTCACCAGGAACGGCGAGCTGGCGATGGTCACGGTTTCCTGGCCTTCAGGGCCGTCGAACGCCCATTTCTCCAGTGGAAACACCGGGCTGACCAGACGCAGACAGGCGTGGTTGAGCAGGTCCGCCGGCTTGTGCGCCATGCCGAAGGCTTTGACGTAGGCGGGCGATGCGCAAACGATGCTGTAGGTGATGCCCAAGCGCTGAGACACGAACCCCGAATCCGGCAGCTCGCTGGCCAGCACGATGGAGACGTCGTAGCCCTCTTCGAGCAAATCCGGCACGCGGTTGGTCATGGTCAGGTCGAACGATACGTCCGGATGGTTGCGCCGATAGCGGGCAATTGCATCGATCACGTAATGCTGACCGACGCCCGTCATCGAGTGCACCTTCAATTGCCCGGCCGGACGTGCATGAGCGTCGCTGGCCTCGGCTTCCGCTTCTTCGACATAGCCCAGAATCTGCTCGCAACGCAGCAGATAGCGCTTGCCCGCTTCGGTCAGGGCAATGCGGCGGGTCGTGCGGTTGAGGAGTCGGGTTTGCAGATGCGCTTCAAGATTGGAGACAGCGCGGGAAACGTTGGCAGTGGTGGTGTCCAGTTGAGCTGCGGCAGCGGTAAAGCTGCCTGCTTGCGCCACGCAACTGAAAGCGCGCATGTTTTGCAGAGTGTCCATGGGCCGTTCTCTGGTGAGATGGCAAATTGTGACATGAAGTTACTGATCCATGTCAGCCATACCAAAGGATTATCTCCCGTTCGGTAACAAAGATTCACAGAAGTCCCGGCTTATCGCCGAATCAGACGCATCCTAGAATCGCGGCTCACTTCAGATCCTCCTTATTTCGGGTAATCGCAGCTGTGCCGCGTCGCATCGTCAGGGGACTCAAACCCCTCAGTGTCTGGGCTTTAACGTTACTCATCAGCGGCTGCATCGGAACCGGCGCAATTGCACCTCAAGGCACCTCGTTGTCGCCAGACGCTCTTGCCACCGACGACGCCATCAAGGAGGCCGCCAAAGACGCCCACTGGCCGGAGGGGCAATGGTGGCGTGTTTATGGCGACGATCAGCTCAATCACTGGATCGAACTGGCCGCGCTGGGCAGCCCGAGCCTGGCGATTGCCGCTGCCCGCGTGCGTCAGGCCAAGGCCATGGCCGGTATTGCCGAGTCTGCCGAGTCCCTGCACGTCAATGGCGACAGCACCCTCAAGCGCCACAACTGGCCGACGGACCCGTTCTACGGGCCGGGCGAGCTGTCGAACACCCGTACCTGGGACAACAACGCCGCCATCGGACTGAGCTATTCCCTCGACCTCTGGGGCAAGGAAAGCAACAACACCGAACAGGCCCTGGACATCGCTCACATGAGCGCGGCCGAAGAGCGTCAGGCGCAGCTGGAATTGCAGGACAACATCGTCCGCGCCTATATCCAGCTGTCGCTCAACTACGCGCAGCGCGACATCGCCGAGGCGACCCTGGCGCAGCAACAGCAGATTCTCGAACTGGCGCAGCGTCGTCTGAAGGGCGGTATCGGCACCCATTTCGAAGTCAGCCAAGCCGAAACGTCGCTGCCGGAAAGCCATCGTCAGATCGACGCACTGGACGAAGCCATTGCCCTGAGCCGCAACCAGATCGCCGCGCTGGCGGGCAAGGGCCCGGGTGAGGGCGCAAGCCTCAAACGCCCGACGCTGTCTTTGGGTGCGCCGCTGTCGTTGCCTTCCGCGTTGCCAGCCCAATTGCTGGGTCAACGCCCTGATGTCGTCGCCAGTCGCTGGCGCGTGGCGGCGCAGGCCCGTGGCATCGATGTCGCGCACGCCGGTTTCTATCCCAACGTCGACCTGATGGGCAGCCTGGGCTACATGGCCACCGGCGGCGGCATGCTGGAGTTTCTGACCGGCAAGAAATTCAACTACAGCGTGGGGCCTGCGATCACCCTGCCGATCTTCGATGGCGGCCGTCTGCGCTCGGAGCTGGGCGTGGCCTCGGCCGGTTACGACACCGCTGTGGCGCAGTACAACCAGACCCTGGTGAACGCGCTCAAGAGCATCTCCGATCAGCTGATTCGTCGTGAGTCGATGAACAAGCAGCAGGTGTTCGCCGATCAATCGGTGGCCGCTGCGCAGAAGACCTACGACATCGCGATGGTCGCCTACAAACGCGGCCTGACTGATTACCTCAACGTGCTCAACGCCCAGACCCTGCTGTTTCATCAGGAACAAGTGCAGCAGCAGGTCCAGGCCGCGCGCCTGACCGTGCACGCCGAACTGGTGGTGGCGTTGGGTGGAGGATTGATGGCCGGCAATGATTCGCCAGCGCCCGAGAAAACCGCCGCGCCGAAAACCCCGGCGCTGCTGACGGTGTTCGACAAGAAATGAACAGCGCCCTGAGCTGGCTCAACTCCCTGGAATTTCGTCGCGAGCTCAATGGTTGGGCGCGCAGCGACGGGGTGACCTGGATCTACATCTTCAAGGTGCTGATCGCGGCGTTCCTGACCTACTGGATCGCCATGCGCCTGGAGTTGCCGCAGCCGCGCACGGCGATGATCACGGTGTTCATCGTCATGCAGCCGCAGAGCGGGCACGTATTTGCCAAGAGTTTCTATCGCCTGCTCGGCACCCTTGCAGGCTCGGTGGTGATGGTCGTGATGATGGCCCTTTTCCCTCAGGACAGCGCGCCGTTTCTCGCCCTCATGGCACTCTGGGTCGGCTTCTGCTGCGCCGGGGCTGCGCGCTATCGCAACTTTCGCGCGTACGGCTTCGTGCTCGCCGGCTACACCGCGGCGTTCACCGGCCTTCCCGCGCTGGCCCACCCGGAAACTTCGTTCATGGCGGCGGTCTGGCGC
>CAURWS010000620.1:0-3243 GCA_963528485.1 uncultured Pseudomonas sp.
CCCTTCATCTTCGGCGCGGCGCAGCTCGATGCGGCCGTCAGGCAGTTCGACAATTTCCAGAAAAGAGGTTGGCATCAGGACAGTTCTCCACGAAAGGCGCGCATTGTAACAGCCTGATGACTCAGGCCCTAGCCCACCGATCACTCTATCGCCTGGCGAGTATCAGCACTCGCTCAAACCCTCGCGGAAACGAATCGCCAAACCTTTGAGCTGCTGGCGCCAGCTTTCCATTTCTTCGCGAGTCAGTTCAGGCTCGACCTCCTCTTCTGCCCCCACCGCAATGATCAGCGGCTGTGTGACGTCGCCCTTGGGCTTTTTCGGCTCGCGCGGCGGCAGGAACAGTGCGTGGTAAGACGCCAGCAGTTGTGCCAGCCAGGTTTCCCGTTGTTGCGCCAATTCGACCAGTTCGCCCATTTCAGGGATCGCGATGGCCTCCAGCACTTTTGGGGTCAACAGGTCTTCAGCGCGGGCCGTGCTGGCGTTGGGCAGGCGGTAGAAGCCTGCGATCTCGTGGCACAGGCCCAGCAGCGCGCCGTAAAGGTGAAACACGGCAGATTCGCGCTCGGCCTGGACGAGGCCCTGGGCGTTCATGGCGCGGCTTTCCGTGGCCTTGGCCATGGCTTCCAGCGCCAGGCCTGCAAAGAAAATCTTCTGATTGGTGCGGGTATAGAGTTCGTGGGCCATGACAGCGGTCTCCCCATCAATGAAATTTGAAACGAGCACGCCGGGCAAAAAAATCCCTCGATGCACAGTACGGCCACCGAGGGATTCTTTTAGCGCAAAGTGCCTGTGCTTACCAGCCGGTTTGAGTGCGGCCCGTGGCAATCAACGCTTGTCTTCGACCTTCCAGGTGCCGCCGTCGTAGAACGCGCGCCAGCCGGTCGGCTTGCCGTCCACTTCGGTCTGCACATATTGCTCCTTGGACTTGCGGCTGTAACGGATCACTGCCGGACGGCCATCAGGATCCTTGGCCGGCGCTTCGCACAGGAAGTGGTACTTGGGATCGATCTCGGACTTGTGCGGCACGATTTCCAGCACCAACGGTGCACGGGTCTCGCGGTTTTTCGGGAATTGGCTGGCGGCCAGGAACAGACCCGAAGCACCGTCACGCAGGATGTAGGTGTCGTCGACCTTCTCGCACTTGAGCTCCGGCATCTTCACCGGGTCCATCTTCGGTGGCGCCGCTTCGCCGTTTTTCAGCAGCTTGCGGGTGTTCTTGCAGTTGGTGCAGCCGAAGAACTTGCCGAAACGGCCCGTTTTCAGCTGCATCTCGCCGCCACACTTATCGCACTCTACGCTCGGGCCTTCGTAGCCCTTGATGCGGTAGGTGCCCTCTTCGATTTCGTAGCCTGGGCAATCCGGGTTGTTACCGCAGATGTGCAGTTTGCGCTTCTCGTCGAGCAGGTAGGCGTCCATCGCGGTGCTGCAGATCGGGCAGCGATGCTTGCCACGCAACACGCGCGATTCCGATTCACCCTCGTCGTCTTCGGCGATTTCGTCGCCCGGCGTGAGGTTGACCGTGGCCTTGCAGCGTTCTTTGGGCGGCAGGCTGTAGCCCGAGCAACCAAGGAACACGCCGGTGGAAGCGGTACGAATCTGCATCGGACGCCCGCACACCTTGCACGGAATGTCGGTCATCACCGGCTCGTTGGCACGCATGCCGCCGCCAGTGACTTCGGCCACTTCGAGCTTTTTCTTGAAGTCGCCGTAGAACTCGTCGAGCACGTTTTTCCAGTCGCGTTCGCCCTGGGCCACGTCGTCGAGGTTCTCTTCCATACCGGCGGTGAAGCCGTAGTCCATCAGGTTGGAGAAGCTCTCGGACAAACGCTCGGTGACGATGTCGCCCATTTTCTCGGAGTAGAAGCGGCGGTTGTGTAACGCCACGTAGCCACGGTCCTGAATGGTCGAGATGATCGCGGCGTAGGTCGAAGGACGGCCGATGCCGCGCTTTTCCATTTCCTTGACCAGGCTGGCTTCCGAGTAACGCGCAGGCGGCTTGGTGAAGTGCTGGCTCGGGTCGAGCTTGATCAGCTTCATCACGTCGCCCTGAGCCATGTCAGGCAGCACGTCGTCGTCGCCCGGCTTGCTCATCTGCGGCAGGACACGGGTGTAACCGTCGAACTTGAGGATGCGGCCCTTGGCGCGCAGCTCGAAGGTGCCGGCGGCGACACTGACGGTGGTCGACAGGTATTGCGCAGGCGGCATCTGGCAGGCCACGAACTGGCGCCAGATCAGCTCGTACAGACGCTCGGCGTCACGCTCCATGCCCGACAGCTTGCTCGGGTGGGTGTTGACGTCGGACGGACGAATCGCTTCGTGCGCCTCTTGCGCGCCTTCCTTGCTGCTGTAGACGATCGGCGCGTCCGGCAGGTACTTCTTGCCGAACTCGGTTTCGATGTAGGTGCGGGCCATGGCCACTGCGTCGGCCGACAGGTTGGTCGAGTCGGTACGCATGTAGGTGATGTAACCGGCTTCGTAGAGACGCTGGGCCATCATCATGGTTTTCTTCACGCCGTAGCCCAGGCGGTTGCTCGCGGCCTGCTGCAGGGTGGAGGTGATGAACGGCGCCGACGGCTTGCTGCTGGTCGGTTTGTCTTCGCGCTTGGCGATGCTGTACGAGGACGCTTTGAGTTTTTCCAGCGCGGCCATGGCCTGCGTTTCGTTCAGCGGTTTGAAGGCCTCGCCGTTCTCGCGGGCCACTTCGAAGCGCACGTTGGCGCCCTTGGTCGTGCCCAAGTCGGCGTGGACTTCCCAGTACTCTTCAGGGTTGAACGCACGGATTTCACGCTCGCGCTCCACCACCAGCTTCACGGCCACCGACTGTACGCGACCGGCAGACAGGCCACGGGCGATCTTCTGCCACAGCAGCGGCGAGACCATGTAACCCACGACGCGGTCGAGGAAACGGCGCGCCTGCTGGGCGTTGACGCGGTCGATGTCCAGCTCGCCCGGCTTGGAGAAGGCTTCCTGGATGGCTTTCTTGGTGATTTCGTTGAACACCACGCGCTTGTAGCGATCGTCGTCACCGCCAATGGCTTCGCGCAGGTGCCAGGCAATGGCTTCCCCTTCGCGGTCCAAGTCCGTTGCGAGATAGATGGTGTCGGCGTCTTTGGCCAGACGACGCAGCTCCTCGATCACCTTCTCCTTGCCAGGAAGGATCTCGTACTTGGCTTTCCAGCCGTGCTCCGGATCGACGCCCATGCGCGCCACGAGCTGACGCTTGGCCTTTTCCTTGGGCGACAG
>CAURWS010000621.1:0-3243 GCA_963528485.1 uncultured Pseudomonas sp.
GGTCGCACCGCCGGCCGCGCCTTCCGCCGACGCCCATTGATCCCATGAACGTCTCTTTCTCCCCTTCAGCACCCCGTTTCGAGGACAGCCCCATGACCACCCTGGCGTCTCGTTTCAAACGCAGCGGCATCTTCGCCCTTAGCGCCCTGTTCATCGCCCTGGCCGGCTGTACCGTTGGCCCGGACTACAAACAGCCGGAGAACAGCCTGACTGCGACCTACCAGAACCAGACCCTGTTGCAGCAGCGCGTCGGCGACACCCCGGCACCAGCGCTGGACACCTGGTGGACCGGTTTCAACGACCCGGAACTGACCCGCATCATTCAACGTGTGCTGGATCAGAATCTGGATCTGGCTACATCGTTTGCTCGGGTCGAACAGGCCCGCGCCGTCGCGCAACAGGCCGGGGCCATTCGCCTGCCTCAGGGCGCGCTGGATGCCAAGGCCGTGCGCCAGCGCCAGTCCACCGAAAGCTCTCAAGGGCAAGTCGGCAGCACCTTCCCCGGCTACGACCGCAAACAGACGCTGGAAACCATCGGCGTAGGCGCCAGCTGGGAAGCTGACCTGGCAGGCGGCTTGAAGCGTGGCGAAGAGGCCGCAGTGGATGAAGCCCAGGCTGCTGAAGCCAGTCATGTCGGCATGCGTATTTCCGTGGCATCGGAAGCGGCGGATGCCTACTTTCGGATTCGCGGCGCGCAACAACGTCTGGCCGTGGCCGAAGATCAGGTAAAGACCCAGAACGGCCTGCTCGACCTGATCAAGGACCGCATGGGCAGCGGCCTTGCAACCCACCGCGAGCAGGCCCAGGCCGAGGCGTTGGTGCTACAGGCCCGCGCGACCATCCCGCCGCTGCGCACCGAACTCGGCACGCAGCTCAATCGTCTGGATGTGCTGATGGGCGCGCAACCCGGTACCTATGCGCAGGAACTGAAAAACAGCCCGCAGACCTACAGCGTGCCGACCATCAGCGACTCCGAAGGCCCGGCGGAACTGCTGCGTCGGCGCCCGGATGTGATCGCTGCCGAACGTAAACTGGCGGCATCCAATGCGCGCATCGGCGCGGCGATTTCCGAGTATTACCCGAAAGTCTCGTTGTCTGGCCTGCTGGGTTTTGACACCGCGCACAGTGGTCAGCTGTTCACCTCCTCGGCCTTCCAGCCCCAGGCGATTCTGGGCCTGCACTGGCGGCTGTTCGATTTCGGTCGCGTCGATGCCGAAGTCGCCCAGGCCAAAGGCGCCAACGCCGAGGCCCTGGCCGAGTATCGTCAGGTGATGTTGAAGGCCACCGGGGATGTCGAGAACGCCATCGTCACGCTGGTTGAGCTGGAGCAGCAACGCACGGAGGTGAACGCCGAAGTCGCCGCCCATCAGACCGCACGGGATGCCGCGCAGGATGCCTACAAAGGCGGGGCGATCAGCCTGGTGGAAGTGCTGGATGAGGATCGTCAGTTGCTGGTCTCACGGGATCAGCTGGCGCAATTGCACGCCAATGTCGCACGGGCGGCGGTGTCGACATTCCGGGCATTGGGTGGTGGCTGGCCGCAAAGGGCGAAATCGGATTTGGCGAAGCGCTGAAAGCACGGCACCACAGAACCTGTGGGAGCCCGCGTAGGCGGGCTCCCACAATGCATGCGGCATGACTCGCAATCAGCCCTTGATAAAGCCCAGCAGAATCTCGTTGATCTCATCGGCCTGCACAGTACACATGCCGTGGGAACCGCCCTTGACCAGGTGCAGCGTCGAGCCTTTGACCAACTTGTGGCTCTTCTCGCCAGAGGCCACCAGCGGCACAATCTGGTCGTCGTCGCCGTGCAGGATCAGGGTCGGCACGTCGATCTTTTTCAGGTCTTCGGTGAAGTCGGTTTCCGAGAACGCCTTGATGCAGTCGTATTCGCCCTTGATGCTGCCGAGCATGCCGATGGACCAGAACGAATCTATCGCGCCCTGGGAGGTCTTCACGCCATCGCGGTTGAAGCCGAAGAACGGCACGGCCAGGTCCTTGAAGAACTGCGAACGGTCAGCGACAACACCTGCGCGGATGCCGTCGAACACGTCCAGCGGCAGGCCTTCAGGGTTCGCAGCAGTCTTGAGCATGATCGGCGGTACAGCGCCGATCAGCACGGCCTTGGCCACGCGGGACGAGCCGTGACGACCAATGTAACGCGCCACTTCGCCACCGCCGGTGGAGTGACCGATCATGATCACGTCTTTCAGGTCCAGGGCTTCGAACAGCTGCGCCAGGTCGTCGGCGTAGGTGTCCATATCGTTGCCTTCCCAGGTCTGCCCGGAGCGCCCGTGACCACGACGGTCATGAGCGATCACGCGGTAGCCTCTCTGGCCGAGGAACAGCATCTGCGCGTCCCATGCATCGCCATCCAGCGGCCAGCCGTGGGAGAACACGACAGGCTGACCGGTGCCCCAGTCCTTGTAGAAAAACTCGGTGCCGTCTTTCAGGGTCAAGATAGACATGTGCCGCAATCCTCGGGAAATGTGCTGGGAAGATTCAGCGTAGCCCCGGTTTGCGGTTGTGCATTGTAGAAATGTGCTGGTTTGAATGGCTGGCTTGAGCGCAGCATTCAGAGGCTTTGCAAGAATGTAGGGGCTGATCGACCGACGTCATGGCTGATCGATCCTGCATCCCTACCTGCGTACTGACACGCTACTTCTTCACCGTCAAGTCCGTGGCGATGTAAGTGCCTTTCTTGTCATCTCGGATACCAGCCTCCGGATGAGGCACCCTTGTGAACGTCAGCGTTGTTCCAGCAGCAGGTACTGTGCCCATATTGCTCTTCCATTCGAACCAGATCTCGTCATCATCGGCGTTGTTTCCTGGCTCGTACCTGATCCAGCCGAAGTCCCTGCCGTCTTTGTCTTTCCCTGTGCTTTTCACAGTCCCTTCGAATTTACTCATGATCATCACCTGTCGTTCCATCGATGCGGCCTGTATGAATGTTCCGACAGCAATGGCCGCTGACTTGCCGTCGTTCTGGAACAGCAGCGGGGCTCAACCGCTCAATCCCAACGCTGTCCAGAGATCGTATCGAGACGCCACCTCGCGCGGCTTGTACGGGTTATCACTACGACGCTTGGCGCGGGCCTGCACGCTGATGGACGAGGAATCATCCCCTTGTGCAAGCGCGTATGACGACTCCCCCGTCCCCCGCAGGATATTGGCCTCGATGGCCAGCCCTCCGAGTTCATTGACCTTGGAGACAAAACGCGACTGATTGGCCCACGCGTAGAG
>CAURWS010000622.1:0-3219 GCA_963528485.1 uncultured Pseudomonas sp.
ATTCACCGTTGTGTTATCTGACCCGCCGCCTTCGCCAGCAAGCCGGCTCCCACAGGTTTGCAGCTCGCAAGCTCGCGCTCTTTAGAATTTCATTTCAACGACATCATCCGGCACGATCAACTTGCCGGCGGTCTTGGCGATGATCTCCTCGACGGTCACGCCCGGCGCGGTTTCACGCAGGATGAACGCGCCGTTTTCGATCTCAAGGTAGGCCAGGTCAGTCAGCACTTTCTTGATGCAGCCGGCGCCGGTCAGCGGCAGGCTGCAGCGCGACAGCAGCTTGGACTCGCCGTCCTTGGAGGCGTGGGTCATGGTCACGATGATGTTGTCGGCACCGGCCACCAGGTCCATCGCGCCGCCCATGCCCTTGACCAGTTTGCCGGGGATCATCCACGAGGCGATGTTGCCTTCGACGTCGACTTCGAAGGCGCCCAGTACGGTGAGGTCCACATGGCCGCCACGGATCATGGCGAAGGATTCGGCCGAGGAGAAAATCGATGCACCGAGGCGCGCGGTCACGGTCTGTTTGCCGGCGTTGATCATGTCGGCGTCGATCGTTTCTTCAGTGGGAAACGCGCCCATGCCCAGCAGGCCGTTTTCCGATTGCAGCATCACATCGATGCCGTCGGGGACGTAGTTGGCGACCAGGGTCGGAATGCCGATGCCCAGGTTCACGTAGAAGCCGTCTTGCAGTTCGCGCGCGACGCGCTGTGCCATTTGTTCGCGGGAGAGTGCCATGATCGTGGGTCTCTTTTAATGTGTCCGGCGGGGCGCAATGCCCGCTGGGAAAATCAACGGATGGTTTCGAGTTCGAAGCGCGCGTCAGGCTTTTCTAACCGTGCGCTGCTCGATGCGTTTCTCGAAAGTGCCCAGGATCACGCGATCCACATAGATGCCCGGTGTGTGGATTTCGGTCGGCAGCAGCACGCCTGGCTCGACGATTTCCTCGACCTCGACCACGGTGATCTTGCCCGCCGTGGCGGCCACCGGGTTGAAGTTCTGGGCGGTGTGGCGATAGACCACGTTACCGAAATGGTCGGCTTTCCAGCCCTTGATGATCGCGAAGTCGCCGGTGATGGCTTCTTCCAGGATCACATTGCGACCGTTGAACTGACGGGTTTCCTTGCCTTCGGCAACCGGAGTGCCGTAGCCGGTGGCGGTGTAGAAGGCCGGGATGCCGGCACCGCCCGCCCGCATTTTTTCAGCGAGGGTGCCTTGGGGGGTGAGTTCGACTTCCAGCTGGCCGTTGAGCAACTGCTCTTCGAACAGTTTGTTCTCTCCGACGTAGGAGGCGATCATTTTACGGATCTGCCGGTCTTCCAGCAGCACACCCAGGCCGAAACCGTCGACGCCGCAGTTGTTGGACACAACGGTCAGGCCTTTCACGCCCATGCGCTTGATCTGGGCAATCAGGTTTTCCGGGATACCGCACAGACCGAAACCACCGGCCAGCACGGTCATGTTGTCGGTCAGCCCGGCGAGGGCCTCTTCGTACGTTGCGACGCGTTTGTCGAGTCCAGCCATGATGATGCGATCCCCGCTTCGTTGTAGTTGTGTCTGACAATCGGGCTGTCAGAGAGCGTTGATAGCATCTTCTCCCTCCTTCAGTGATTTGTTAATTTTGTTTTTTTCATGGATTGATAAGAATTCCAAATATATGAACGTCAAACAGCTTCGCGCGTTTCTTGCCGTGGCCCAGTGCCTGAGCTTTGCCCAGGCAGGTGAGCGGCTGCACCTGTCGCAACCGGCGCTGAGCCTGACCATCAAGGCCCTGGAGGATGATCTGGGCGGGCAATTGCTGACCCGCACCACACGCAGCGTCAGCCTCACCCCTGAAGGTGAAGCCCTGCTGCCGCTGGCCCGGCAACTGTTGGCTGACTGGGACAACACCGAAGAACTGCTGCGTCAGCGCTTCACCCTGCAGATGGGCAAAGTGTCCATCGCGGCGATGCCATCGTTCGCGGGCAACCTGCTGCCGATTGCGCTGAAGGTGTTTCGCGAGCGGTATCCGCGGGTCAACGTGGCGGTGCACGACGTGATCAACGAGCAGGTGCTGGAGATGGTCGATCACCGCCGGGTCGAGCTGGGCATCGGCTTTGAACCGGAGTCGAGCAACAGCCTGACCTTCACCCCGTTTTACATGGACCGATTCGTCGCCGTGGTGCCGATGGATTCGCCCCTGGCCGAGCGCGGGGTGGTGAGTTGGGATGAGCTGCTGCATCACGACTTCATTACCTTGCAGCGCCCGTCGGCCGTGCGCCTGCTGCTGGAGCAGGACCTGCAGACCCAGCACGGCAAGCTGTCGGTGGCGTTCGAAAGTCATCAGCTGTCGACCGTGGGGCGCATGGTTGCCAATGGCCTGGGGGTCAGCGCGGTGCCGTCGCTGTGCATTCAGCAGATGCAAGAGTTGGGCGCGCGCTGTATCGCGCTGGAAGGTCCGCGCATTGAGCGGCGGATAGGGTTGATGACCCTGGCCGATCACAAATTGTCGGCTGCCGCGCAGGCGTTAAGGGATGTGTTGATTGAGTGCGCCCAAACCCCATTACTGTAGAAGTGAGCCATATTCATTTAGATGAATGGATGAATGGCACGCCGTTTCGGCCACTTTTTGCGAAAAAATCACTGCGACGTCTTGCCGCATCCGGTATCGTTTGGCGATCTGAAACAAATTGTTTCAGATCATCTTTCAATAAGAATCGAACGATTAAGGGGTTGCGCTTGGATTTGTCGTCTGCTGCGTGGGTGTTTCATGACACCCGCCTGATCATCTGCTGCCTGATCGCCATTGCCACGATTATCGTGCTGATCAGCGCCACCAAACTTCCGCCCTTTCTGTCGATCCTGGTGGGCACTTTCATCGCAGGGATAGGTGCGGGGCTGCCAGCGGAGGCGGTTGCAAAAGCGTTCAGCAAGGGCGCTGGCGGGATTCTCGGGGAGGCGGGGATTATCATCGCCCTGGGTGCCATGCTCGGTGCACTGATGGCTGAATCGGGCGCGGCGGATCGTATCGCTTCGACCCTGCTGGGCCTGGGCAAAGGCAAGACCTTGCCTTGGGTGATGGCGTCGGTGGCAATGGTCATCGGCCTGCCGCTTTTCTTCGAAGTGGGTCTGGTGATGATGGTGCCGATCATCTTCGTGATGGCGCGTCAGTCCAATCAGCCGCTGCTTAAGATCGCGATTCCGGCACTGGCGGGCATGACCACGCTGCACGCGTTGATG
>CAURWS010000623.1:0-3212 GCA_963528485.1 uncultured Pseudomonas sp.
GTCATGGGCCACGTGATTCCCACCGAAGTGCGTGACGCCTACCTGTCCCGCGTCATCGCCCTGCAAGCCGGCCTGACCAAGGAAACCCCGGCCATGAACGTCAACCGTCTGTGCGGCTCGGGCCTGCAGGCGATCGTCTCGGCGGCGCAATCCTTGTTGCTGGGCGATGCCAAGGCCGTGCTGGCCGGTGGCGCTGAATCCATGAGCCGTGGCGCCTACATCATGCCCCAGGCCCGCTGGGGCGCGCGCATGGGTAACGTGCAGGCCTACGACTACATGCTCGGCGCCCTGCATGACCCGTTCGCCAACATCCACATGGGCATCACCGCCGAGAACATCGCTGAAAACTACGGCATCACCCGCGCCGATCAGGACGCCCTGGCCCTGACCAGCCAGCAACGCGCCGCCCGCGCCATCGCCGAAGGTCGTTTCGAAGGGCAGATCGTGCCGATCGAAATCGCCACCCGCAAAGGCACCGTGACCTTCTCTCAGGATGAGCACGTGCGCGGCGACGTCACCGCCGAGCAACTGGAAAAAATGAAGACCGCCTTCAAGAAGGACGGCACCGTCACCGCCGGCAACGCCTCGGGCCTGAACGACGGCGCTGCCGCCTTGATCATGGCCAATGGCGACACCGTACGTGAAGAGGGCCTCAAGCCGATTGCACGTCTGGTGGCGTACGCCCATGCCGGTGTCGAGCCGTCGATGATGGGCCTGGGGCCGATCCCGGCGAGCCGCAAGGCACTGGAGCGTGCCGGTCTGACGGTCGCGGATCTGGACGTCATCGAATCCAACGAAGCCTTTGCCGCACAGGCCTGCGCAGTCGCCCGTGAGCTGGGCTTCGACCCTGCGAAGGTCAACCCCAACGGCTCGGGCATCTCCCTCGGCCACCCGGTGGGCGCGACCGGCGCGATCATCGCCACCAAAGCCATTCATGAACTGCACCGCATCGGCGGCCGTTACGCGCTGGTGACCATGTGCATCGGCGGCGGTCAGGGCATCGCCGTGATCTTCGAACGCGTGTGAAGGGGGGTACTTCCATGACCATGCAACACATCGCCGTGATCGGCGCGGGCACCATGGGCAACGGCATCGCCCAGGTGTGCGCCATTGCCGGCTTCGAGGTGACCCTGCTCGACATCAGTGACGCCGCCCTGGAACGTGGCCTGGCCACAGTGCGCAAGAACCTGCAGCGTCAGGTCAGCAAACAGACGCTGACCGCCGAACTGGCTGAAGAGGCGCTGGGGCGCATTCGTTGCATCACCGACTATGCGCAGCTCAACGAGCCGCATGTGGTGATCGAAGCAGCGACCGAGAACCTCGAGCTCAAGCTGCGCCTGCTCAAGCAGATCGCGGCCCACGTCGGCGCCGACTGCGTGATCGCCTCAAACACCTCGTCGCTGTCGATCACCCAACTGGCGGCCAGCGTCACTGCCCCCGAGCGCTTCATTGGCCTGCACTTCTTCAACCCGGTGCCGATGATGGGCCTGATCGAGGTCATTCGCGGCCTGCAAACGGCTGACGAAACCCACGTGGTGGCGATCAAGCTGGCCGAACGCCTGAACAAGACCGCCATTACGGCGGGCAACCGTCCGGGCTTTGTGGTCAACCGCATTCTGGTGCCGATGATCAATGAGGCGATTCTGGTGCTGCAGGAAGGCCTGGCCACCGCGCAGGACATCGACGACGGCATGCGTCTGGGCTGCAATCAACCCATCGGCCCGCTGGCGTTGGCGGACCTGATTGGCCTGGACACGCTGCTGTCGATCGTCGAAGCCTTCCATGAGGGCTTCAACGACAGCAAATACCGCCCTGCTCCGCTGCTCAAGGAAATGGTCGCGGCAGGGTATCTGGGACGCAAAAGCGGGCGCGGGTTCTTCGTTTATAACTGAAGGGCGCAACCCTGAGCTGAACCTGAAGCGCATAAAAAAACCGCAACCCTCACGGGCTGCGGTTTTTTCATTTCAAACGGCAATCAATGCGAGAACAGCGAATTCCCCACCTTGCCCGCCATCTTCTCCGGCTTGATCAGGAACCGCGCCAGCGCTGGCAGCAGCCACAGGGCGCCGAACATGTTCCACAGCAGCATGAAGGTCAGCATCAGCCCCATGTCGGCCTGGAACTTGATGGCCGAGAAGATCCAGGTGCACACACCAATCGCCAGGCAGAGCCCTGTGAACAGCACCGCTTTACCGGTGGACTTCAGCGTCTCGTAATAGGCCTCTTGCAGCGGCAGGCCCGCGCGCAGGAAGCTTTCCAGACGGCTGTAGATGTAGATGCCGTAATCCACGCCGATTCCCACGCCCAACGCCACCACCGGCAAGGTCGCGACCTTTACGCCAATCCCCATGAACGCCATCAGCGCGTTGCCGAGCACCGAGGTCAACACCAGCGGCAGCACGATGCACAGCGTAGCGGCCCACGAGCGGAAGGTGATCATGCACATCACCGCCACGCAGAGGTACACCAGAATCAGGATGGTCAACTCGGCCTGTTTGATCACCTCGTTGGTCGCCGCCTCGATCCCGGCGTTGCCCGCAGCCAGCAGGAATTCCAGCCCGTCCTTGTTGTTAGCGTTGGCGAAGTCCTGCACCGCGTGCACGGCCCGGTCGAGGGTTTCGGCCTTGTGATCGTTAAGGAAAATCAGCAAAGGCGCGAGGGAACAGGTGTTGTTGTAGAGGCCGTCCGCGCGGGAGATCGAGCTGTTGAGCACGTCCTTGTTGCGTGACAGCGACTCCCACTTCAGGTTGCCCTCGTTCATGCCCTTGATCACTTGCTTGGACACCGTGACCAGCGAGATCGCCGACTGCACACCGGGGGTGTTCTCCATCTTCCACGACAGCTCGTTGATCGCCGACAGCGTCTGGTAGGCCGAGCAGCCTTCGGGCGGGGTCTTGACCATTACCACCAGCACGTCGGAGCTGGTGGAGTAATTGTTGATGATGAAGTTGTTGTCCTGGTTGTAGCGCGAGTCAGGGCGCAGCTCCGGCGCACCTTGATCGAGGTCGCCGATCTTCAGGTTATGGCCATACCAGAGGCCGCCTGCCAAGGCGAGCAGCGAGAGGATAACGGACACCCGAGCGACTTTTGGGGCAGCAAAGTTCGACAGCAGGCGCCAGAAAGGATGCTCGCGAACCGCAGCCTCTTTACTGCGCACAATGGCCCTTTTGCTGATGCCCGCGTAGGAAATCGCGACAGGCAGCAGAATCAGG
>CAURWS010000624.1:0-3210 GCA_963528485.1 uncultured Pseudomonas sp.
ACACGGGCTTTTTGGATCGCACCGGTGACGAGATGCACACCTCCATGGAAGCCGGCCCGATGTTGCGCAAGGGCGACATGAAAGCCACGCCGTGGATCAAGGCGTACGAGCGCAGCAACGTCCTGGTGGGCCTGGCCTGCGGCCTGCGCGGTCGGGCGCAGATCGGCAAGGGCATGTGGGCGATGCCGGACCTGATGGCCGACATGCTGGAACAGAAAATCGTTCATCCGAAAGCGGGCGCGACCACGGCGTGGGTGCCTTCGCCAACAGCTGCAACCCTTCACGCGCTGCACTACCACAAGGTCGATGTGAAGGCTGTGCAACAAGAACTTGAGAAGGTCGATCTTGAAAGCGAAAGCGAACAGATCCTGCTGGATTTGCTGAGCACTCCGGTCGCTCCTGATCCGAAGTGGACTGAGGAGCAGATTCGCGAAGAAGTCGAAAACAACGCACAGGGCCTGTTGGGCTATGTGGTGCGTTGGGTCGAGCAAGGCGTGGGCTGCTCCAAGGTGCCGGACATTCACAACGTCGGCCTGATGGAAGACCGCGCGACCCTGCGCATCTCCAGCCAGCACATCGCCAACTGGCTGCGCCACAAGGTGATCGACGATCACTACGCCCTGGAAACCCTCAAGCGCATGGCCAAGGTCGTCGACAAGCAGAACGCGGGTGACTCGGCCTACACGCCTATGAGCGAGAACTTCGACAAGTCGGTGGCGTTCCAGGCTGCGTGTGCCCTTGTGTTCAAGGGGCGCGAGCAGCCGAGCGGGTACACCGAGCCGCTGCTGCATGAGTTCCGTCTGGCGTACAAGAAAGAGGCGTGATTCGCACACCCCTTAAAGGTCTTGTGCCAGGTTTTCAGCCTGCGCAAGACCTGTAGGCGTGAGCTTGCTCGAATTCGCTCCCGCCGTGGAATCGGACCCACCCCGGTTTAAAACTCGAGCTTGGCCCGCGCCACCAGCTGACGTGGTTCGCCGATGGAAATCGCGGGCGAACCCAGGCCGCTGGCCGAGGTGTAGTACTTCTCGTCGAACACGTTTTTCAGGTTCAGTTGCAGGGTCAGGTCGCGTTCGTCGAGCTTCATCTTGTAGGAGACGAAGGCATCGGCAACCTTGGAGGACGGCAGGTAATATTCTTTGCCCGTCCCGTCGTTGACACCCCAGCGGCTGGCGAAACGTGCACCGGCGCCGGCACGCAAATCACCCACGCCGACATGGCCGAAGTCGCGGGTCAGGTACACGGCGCCGGTGTGCTTGGACACGCCGTCCAGGGGCTCACCCTTGAGAATTGGATCTTCCAGCACCTTGGTGTCCGTGTAGGCGTAGCTGCCGGTGACGCTCCAGAACTCATTGAGCTGGCCAGTGATGTCCGCTTCGAGGCCACGGGAACGCACTTCGCCCGAGACGCGGGTGCACGTTTCGCTGCCGTTGACGCCGCAGGGCTCGCTGGTCTGCACGTTCTTCTTGTTGATGTTAAACAGCGCCACGGTGGCGGTGATCGCATCGTTCTGGAACTTGGTGCCGATCTCGTAGGACTTGCCCTCTTCCGGCGGCAGATCGCCAATCGGCGAGGCAATCGAGGTGTTCGGGCGGAACGATTCGGTGTAGCTGCCGTACACCGACCAGTCCGGCTGGATCAGGTAGACCAGGCCCACACGCGGCACGACCTTGCTGTCTTTGACGTCGGCGCCGACCACGAACGGACGGCCCTTGCCGGTCATCTCGTCGAACGCGTCGTAACGCAGGCCGGCCTGGAAAATCCACTGGTCATTGAGGTGAATTGCGTCCTGCACGAAGAAGGCGTGGGTGCGCAGGTGGTCGGTCTGATCGCTGTTCGGCGCGCTGACGGTGCTGGGTTGAGCGGTGGCGCCGTACACCGGGTTGTTGTAGTTGAAGTCGACCTTGTTGGCGCTGCGGTACAGATCGCCCAGCTCGCGGTAGTTCTTCATGTAGTCGGCGCCGAACAACACTTCGTGGCGCATGTCGCCCCAGTACAGGTTGCCGAGCATGTTGACGGTGGCCGTGTGGGCGTATTGCACGGCGTCGCGGGTGGCGTCGCCGCGACGGGTCACAGCGCCCGTGGTGTAGTTGGCCGAGATGAAACGCGACTGGTAGTCGTTGTAATAGTTGCGGCTGTAGGCGTAACCGGTGCGCAGGGTCCAGGTGTCGTTGAAGCGGTGATCCATGCGCAGGTCGAGGGAGTCGGAGCGGCCGGTGGTGACGTTGAACGGCTCGTCCAGACGACGGATGCGCGGGATGTCCAGCACCTTGCCGGTCTTGGTGTTGATCTGCGTGCCACGGTCGAACGGCACCGAATACTCCATGTGCTCGTACGCGGCCGAAACGGTGGTGTCATCGCCATACCAGGCCAGCGACGGCGCGATCACCGATTGGTCGATGCTGCCGAAATTGCGCCAGTAATCGTAGTTCTGCTTGTCGGCGATCACGCGATAGGCCAGGCCGTTGGTGCCGATCGGGCCGGTCAGGTCGATCTGCTCGCCGCCGCCCCCGAAGCTGGTGCCGAAGGCGGAGATGGAATGGGCGTCTACCAATTGCGGCTTCTTGGTCACCACGTTGATCACCCCACCCGGGTCCTGCACGCCATAGAGCATCGACGCCGGGCCCTTGAGCACTTCAATGCGCTCGGTGGTCGGCGTGAAGTTGCGCGCCTGCACCGACTGCATGCCGTCGCGCATGATCGAGTTGTCACGGTTGGTGCCAAAGCCGCGCTTCTGAATCGCGTCCTGGGTGCCGCCCAGGGTATTACCCTGTTTCACGCCACTGACGGCGTTGATCGCTTCGTCGAGGCTATTGGGCTGACGGTCTTCGATGACCCGGTTGGTGACCACGTTCACGGTCTGTGGCACTTCCACCAGCGGTGTTTCGGTGCGGGTGGCGACCGAGGCCTTGCGCGCTTGGTAGCTGGTACGGCTGTGCTCGGTCTCGCTGATGTCGGCCTGGGAATTGGCGTCGATGTTGACCGCGTCCAGCTGCAGCTCCTCGGCGCATGCCAGGGACGTCATGCCAAGGGAGCACAACAACGCCGTGACCGAACACACCCCCAGCGCGGCGGGACGAAGAGCGGGCAGAGCAGACACGCGAAAACCGGATTGAGCTGTCATGAACGGATAAACCTGAGGTGTCGAGTAGTGAAGGCGTTCGTGATGAAACGAATCTGATTCTCACTACACGGATGCCAGGAGGATTTACC
>CAURWS010000625.1:0-3209 GCA_963528485.1 uncultured Pseudomonas sp.
GCCCTCGACCCTGCCCCTCAATCAAAAAAGCCCGACACGCCGGGGAGAGCGTGTCGGGTTGCAGAGTGTAATGCCGCGCCAGCAGCGGTTACTGGGTTTTCTGCGCTTTTTGCGCTTTCCAGGCCTCGAACTCGGCACGATCGGCGCGACGCTGTTCGCGATCCTTCTGGATCTGGTCGAAGGTCTTCTGCTGATCCGGGGTCAGCATGGCGCGGATGTCAGCCTGGGTCTTGGCTTGCTTGGCCGTGAATTCGTCTTTCATCGCCTTTTGGTCGGCAGGCGAGAGTTTGGCCAAGTACTTCTGAGTGATCTCGGAACGGCTGTGCCATTGCTCACCCATCAGTTTGCCAACGGCCTGGCGCTGTTCAGGGGTCAGGTTCAGCTTGTCGAACGGACCTTTGCGATGATGCATGCCAGGGCCGTCAAAGCCTGGGCCGCCAGGAGCGCCAGGACCGGCCATGGGGCCGCCATCGGCTGGGGTTGCCATCGCAACGGTTGGCAGGGCAGCAGCGAACATCAAAGCCATCAGAGTCTTACGCATGGTGAATCTCCTTGTCTCGAATCCGGCTCTGTGCCGGTTGTGGCCAGTTTAGGGAGATCAAGGTCAAGCGAGGTCAGGCGTGGGTAAAGCTTGGGTAAAGAGGGTTTCGAACTGAGCTGACACTGGCTGATTTTTGTAGGAACGCGCTTGCCCGCGATTGCGATATGGCGGATACGCATGTGTCGTCTGACACCACGCAATCGCGGGCAAGCGCGCTCCTGCGGGTCATCAAGCTATACCGCGTAGTAATACCCGCGACTGCGCAGCGCCACGATCCGCGGGCGGCCATCGGCATGGGGGCCGATCTTCTTGCGCAGGTTGCTGACGTGCATGTCCAGGCTGCGATCGTAAAGCGTCAGCTTGCGGCCCAGCGCCAGTTGCGCCAGCTCCTGTTTCTCCAGCGGCTCGCCGGGCTGCCCCAGCAGGGCTTCGAGCAGACGGGCCTCGGAAACGGTCAGGGTGAATTCCTGATCGTCAATGGTGACCACACCCCGGGCCGGGCTGAAGCACAGGTCCCCCAGCTCGATCTGGCTCGACACAGCAGCGGGATGGCTGCGACGCAAAACAGCGCGCAGACGGGCTGTCAGCTCGCGCGGGTCGCACGGTTTGGCCAGGTAATCGTCGGCACCCAGTTCCAGACCGAGGATGCGGTCCAGCGGCTCGCCTCGGGCCGACAGCATCAGCACGGGCAGGTCGGGGTGATCGGTGCGCAATTGCTTGAGCAGTTCCAGACCGCTGCCGTCGGGCAGCATCACGTCCAGCACCACGGCAGCCGGGGCCGAGTCGGCAAGGGCCTTGCGGGCGCTCTGGCCGTCGTGGCAGGCCTGCACCACAAAACCTTCCTGGCTCAACCAACTGCTCAGGAGCTCGCACAGCTCCTGGTCATCATCAATAAGTAACAGCTCGCTCATGACTCACTCAATTTAGCCATTGCCGACGCTGTCTACGCCAGCCGCTGGCAAAGATACCGCACAGCAGGGCCACCATTGCAACGCCGCCCCCCGTGACGAACCATTGTTGTTGCTCGGTCAGCATGCGCGCAGGCATGGCCGACTGTGTTTCTTTGAGCTGCAGTTTAAGCCTTTGGTTCTCCTGGCGCAGGCGCCCGACCTGAATACTTTCGCGTTCAGTGTCGGCATTGTGCAATTGCCGGAGCAATTCTTCGCGCTGCTTTTCGCTGTCGGCCAGGCGCTGACGCAGGTCGGTCAACTGACTGGCCGTGCTCGCCAAGGGCAGCGCATGGCTTACCGAATCGGTGGTCTCATCGGCCTGAACATCGAAACGGGTCGCCGAAACGGCCAAGGCGGCCGCCAGCACACACCACGGACGTGGACGCATGTGGACTCCTGACTTATCTTGCGGCACCCAACAGCGCGCCGGCTTTATTGAGCATTTGGCAGGGTATCGGCACGGGGATGCGAATAATGAGCAGTCGGGGGCTGCGTGACGCGAACCCGGTCTCAAGGCGAGACCGGGCCAGGTGGGATTTACGGCAACACTTGCTTGAACGGCTTGACCACGACGTGATCGTAGACACCGGCCTTGATGTACGGATCGGCGTCTGCCCAGGCCTGAGCGGCATTGAGCGATTCGAACTCGGCGACGATCAGGCTGCCGGTGAAACCCGCAGCGCCCGGATCGTTGCTGTCGATGGCAGGCAGCGGGCCGGCCAGGACGACGCGGCCTTCGTTTTTCAGCGCGGTCAGGCGCTCCAGGTGCGCAGGGCGCGCTTCAAGACGTTTTTCCAGCGAGTTGGCGACGTCTGTTGCCACGATTGCGTAGAGCATGTCAGTCCTCGGTCTTTTTTGTTGAAGGCTCGGTCGATGCGTCGGCATCGTGAATGTGACGGGCCAGGAAGATGCCCTGGCCGATCAGGAAAATCAGGGTCATGCCCAGGCTGCCGAAGACTTTGAAGTCGACCCAGAAGTCCTGGTAGGTGAAGGCCACATACAGGTTGGCCGCGCCGCAGAACAGGAAGAATACGATCCAGGCGATGTTCAGCTTGACCCAGATGGCCTGTGGCAGCGTCAGCGCGTGGCCCATAATGCGCTGGATCAACAGCCGATCGCCGATGAAGTGGCTGCCGGCGAAGATCAGCGCGAACAGCCAGTTGACCACCGGCGCCTTCCATTTGAGGAAGGTCTCGCTGTGGAAGGCCAGGGTCAGGCTGCCGAACACCAGGCACGCGGCGAGGGTCAGCCACTGGCTTTTCTCAAGCTTGCCCTGACGCACATAAAGGATGCCGTAGACCACGATGGAACTGGCGATCAGCATCGCGGTGGCGCTGAAAATCCCGCCTACCATGAAGCTGTGGCCCATGATATCGACGGCTTGGGGACTGATTTTGTAGACGATGAAAAACAGGAGAAGCGGGATGAAGTCGATGAATTGTTTCACAGTAAGAGCCAGAAGCTGGATGTGACGGCATAATAACAAACATCAATGACTGCGAAAGCGCCCCTATGAATGTCGATCTGCACTGCCACAGTACCGCCTCCGACGGCGCGCTTGCGCCCGCGGCACTTGTCGCCCGTGCCTTCGAGAACGGCGTGCGGGTGCTCGCGCTGACCGACCACGACACCATCGAAGGCCTTGAAGAAGCCCGCGCGGCGGCACTTGCGCTGGAGATGCAGCTGATCAACGGCATTGAGCTGTCGTGCACCTGGGG
>CAURWS010000626.1:0-3200 GCA_963528485.1 uncultured Pseudomonas sp.
CCGGGGTGTAGGTGTGCAGCGCCAGCGCATGAAACTCACCCATCAGGCCACCGAGCAGGCCATAGACCTTCTGATGGCGCTTGACGGCGTTGAGGCCAGCGAAATGCTCGCTGACCACCACGGCCTTGTAGTGAGTGTCGCTGCCACGACTGTGCATGTGGCTTTCATTGAGCACTTGAAGGTACTCAGGCTGAAAGACCGCCAACGCGGATTCGATTCGCTGTTGCATGCTCATGTGTGGCTTCGCTTATGGCTTCTTGGCTGGCGCGGCAGGTGCTGCACCTTTGGTGCCTGCTGGCACCAGTTCCTTGGTCATGGATTCCAGCAGGCCGGTGACCACAGGTACTGCCGGTTGCAGTTTTTCCTGGGTCATCTGGAACGATTGCTGGCTGATCTGCGGCATCTTCGCCTGAACTTTCTTGCCCAGCGGCGACTGGTAGAACGCCACCAGATCCTTCAACTCCTGTTCGGAGAAGTTGTCGGTGTAGAGCTTGACCATGTCAGGCTGCAGCTTGTCCCAGCCAATGGCCTTGTCCAGCGCGGCGTTGGCCTGGGCCTGGTATTTTTCCAGAACGGCTTTCTTGGAATCCGGGGCTTTGGTTTCAGCGAAGCGCTGAGCGAACATTTGCTGCGCTTGCATGTAGATCGGCGCACCCAACTGATCGGCGTGAGCCAGTTTGAGGAACGCTACAGCACTGGCCTCATGGCTGGCGGTGGCAGCAAGAGCCTGGCCGCTGGCACATACCAGAGCGACCGCAGCACAGATGGCGCGAAGACGGGTCATCGAGTTTCCTTATCTAGCAGGCGAGGCTGAACCCCAAGGCCGGACATTCTGCGCCCCTTTTCGCCCTGCGCTCAACCCCCGCCGCTACGAGCGGTCGAATCTGCGCCCAACGACAGTCAGATGCCTCTAAGGTTTCACACGACCGACTTCACTTTTTTGTCGCACACTAGGCTCCACGTACCTGCCGCACAGCCATTGCCGGGAACCGAACCGGCGTGTGGGGTACTAAACTGCGCTATTCGATCTTAAGGAGTGAGTCCAGTGAGCCGTACCGAAACCGACAGCATAGGTCCGATCGAAGTCCCCGAAGACGCTTACTGGGGGGCGCAAACCCAACGTTCGCTGATCAATTTCGCCATTGGTCAGGAACACATGCCCCTGCCGGTGCTGCACGCGCTGGCGCTGATCAAGAAGGCTGCCGCCCGCGTCAACGACCGCAACGGCGACTTGCCCGCCGACATCGCCCGCCTGATCGAACAGTCTGCCGACGAAGTGCTGGACGGCAAGCTCGACGACCAGTTCCCCCTGGTGGTCTGGCAGACCGGCAGCGGCACCCAGAGCAACATGAACGTCAACGAAGTGATCGCCGGACGTGCCAACGAGCTGTCGGGCAAGGGGCGTGGCGGCAAATCGCCGGTTCACCCCAACGACCATGTCAACCGCTCGCAAAGCTCCAACGACTGCTTCCCCACCGCCATGCACATCGCCGCAGCCCAAGCGGTGAAAGAGCAGCTGTTGCCTGCGATTGCCGAGCTGTCCAGCGGCATCGCCGAGCAGTCATCGCGGCACATGAAGCTGGTGAAAACCGGTCGCACACACATGATGGACGCCACGCCGATCACCTTCGGCCAGGAACTGTCGGCCTACGTCGCACAGCTCGATCACGCCGAAAAAAGCATTCGCGCCGCCCTCCCCGCGGTCTGCGAACTGGCTCAGGGCGGCACGGCGGTCGGCACGGGCCTGAACTCGCCTCATGGTTTTGCCGAAGCGGTGTCTGCCGAACTGGCCGCACTGTCGGGGCTGCCCTTCGTCACCGCGCCGAACAAATTCGCCGCGCTTGCCGGGCATGAGCCGCTGACCGCGCTGTCGGGGGCGCTGAAAACCCTCGCCGTGACCCTGATGAAAATCGCCAACGACCTGCGCCTGCTGGGCTCGGGGCCGCGCGCAGGTTTCGCCGAGGTCAAGCTGCCGGCGAACGAGCCAGGCAGTTCGATCATGCCCGGCAAGGTCAACCCGACCCAGTGCGAAGCGCTGTCGATGCTGGCGTGTCAGGTGATGGGCAACGACACCACGATCGCCTTCGCGGCGAGCCAGGGTCACCTGCAACTGAACGTGTTCAAGCCGGTGATCATTCACAACCTGCTGCAATCGATCCGCCTGCTGGGCGATGGCTGCCGCAACTTCAACGAGCACTGCATTGCCGGCATGGAGCCGGACGCCGGCAAAATGGCCGAGCACCTGGAGCGCGGCCTGATGCTGGTGACCGCCTTGAACCCGCACATCGGTTACGACAAGTCGGCGCAGATCGCCAAGAAGGCCTACAGCGAAGGCCTGACTTTGCGCGAAGCGGCGTTGCAACTGGGCTTTTTGACCGACGCCGAGTTCGACGCCTGGGTACGCCCCGAGAAGATGCTTGAGGCGGGCAGCAATGGCTGAGCCGATCAGCGGCGCCACCCCGCTTGAGGGGTATGGCAAGCGCATCCTGATGGTCATCGGTTCGCCGAAGACCATCAGCCTCTGCCACGCCCTGGGCGACGCATACGCCCAGGGCGCGCGCAGTCAGGGCCATGTGGTGCGGGTGCTGAAACTGGAGGAACTGGAGTTCAACCCGACGCTGCACAACGGCTATGAATCCAGCCAGACGCTTGAGCACGACCTGCTCGAAGCTCAGCGCGAGATTCACTGGGCGCAGCATCTGGTGTTCGTCTACCCGGTCTGGTGGGGCGGACTGCCGAGCCTGCTCAGTGGTTTCTTCGAGCGCGTGTTCTTGCCCGGTTTCGCCTTCAAGGCCCACGGGCGTCATCACCCGTCCAACGAGCTGCTCAAGGGCCGCACGGCAGAGATGCTGGTGACCCTGGACACCCCTTCACGCTACTTTCGCTGGGTGTTCAAGGCACCGGCCCATCGGCAGATCAGGCACGCGATTCTTGAGTTTTGCGGGATCAAGGTCACGCGCTTGACAGAGTTCTCCCCGGTGAGGACCTCGACCGAGGAACAGCGCCAGCAGTGGATTCATCAGGCTGAGGGGTTGGGTAAACGGTAATGACCCATCCCCTCAAAGATCAGAGTAAAATATCGAACGTCCCGCCCGCTTTTCCGTCTCACGCTGTGGAAAAGCTATCGGGCCGGGTCGTCCCAGGTTTAGCCGTCCTGAACTGATTGCAATCGAACTCCCGTCCTCCGGAGCAGGCTATGT
>CAURWS010000627.1:0-3199 GCA_963528485.1 uncultured Pseudomonas sp.
GATCTTCACCGCTCACGGTGTGATCATGATCATCTTCATGGCGATGATGATGTACATCACGCCGATTTTCTTGTGGTCGACCGACGTCAGCCACTCGGTCCACAGGTAGGTCCACTTCTTGAAATACGTGATCAGACCGAGAACCGCTGCACCGCCGATAGCGATCATGGCAATCGTGATCATGACTATCGGTTCGTGGAACGGTATCGCGTCCAGACTTAATTTACCAAACATCGTTTACTCCTCTGCCTGCGCAGCTGAATTCTTGCCCATGTCCATCCCTTCCATACCGGCCACTTCTTTCTTCTCGTGGACAATCTTGCCCGGCTTCATACCCTCATACTTGTCGATGATGATCTGGAACAGGTTCGGAGTGACCGAGGAGTAGAGCTCAACGGGATTACGTTCGCTAGGCTTGGCCAGAGCGGTGTATTCGTCGTTTGCCAGTTGTTTCGGAGAATTCTTGACCTCGGCGACCCAGGCGTCGAAACCAGCCTGATCGGTAGCCGTTGCCTTGAACTTCATGCCGGTGAAGCCAGCGCCGCTGTAGTTGGCGGAGATACCGTCAAACTCGCCGTTTTCGTTGGCGATCAGGTGCAGCTTGGTCTGCATGCCGGCCATCGCGTAGATCTGGCCACCCAGTGCAGGGATGAAGAACGAGTTCATGACCGAATCGGAAGTGATGCGGAAATTGATCGGGGTGTGAGCCGGGAAGACGATCTTGTTGACGGTGGCGATACCCTGTTCCGGGTAGATGAACAGCCATTTCCAGTCCAGTGCGACCACTTCGATGGTCAGGGGCTTCACGTCGGACTCGAGCGGACGGTAAGGGTCCAGTGCGTGAGTCGACTTGTAGGTGATGTAGCCCAGCACGATGATGATCGCCAGCGGCACCAGCCAGACAACGAGTTCGATCTTGGTCGAATGCGCCCAGTCAGGGGTGTAGGTTGCGCTCTTGTTCGAAGCGCGGTATTTCCAGGCAAAGATGATGGTCATGAAGATGACCGGCACCACGACCAGCAGCATCAGCAAGGTTGCCGTGATGATCAGATCACGCTCTTGCATGCCGATGTGGCCCTTGGGATCCAGCAAGGTGTAATCGCACCCGCTGAGCAGGAGCATGCTGAAAAGGGCCAAGAAGCCAAAAAACCTGGGGTACCTTTTTTTACTCATCTCACGACCTCTAAAAGCAGCTTTCGCATCGCAGTTGGGTTTCGACCGCCAACACTTCACCCTGCCAGGTGCTGGCAAATTTTTGGATTGAACAGGGGCCTGTCAGGAAGCTTGTGGCCTCGTAACAATTCCGGTTTTGCTGTGGTTTCTTATTCGAATGGTGGCAACCGCCAATGCGGTCCAGATCCCTTGGCGCAGACATTCTGAATTTGACGCAAGAGGCCATCCAAACGGTGTCTACAAAGGCGTAAAAACGCTTTCTGGCCTCGATTTCCGCCGCCTATCAAGTGATGGGGGCGTTAAGTGGGGGCGATTGTAGATACGTAAAGTTTTATTGACTATGAGTTTCTGCGCAACAGTTAATTTCAGGATCTGTAAGAATGCGCGCATATGCCGCACCTCGAAAACCTTGGAAGGCCCCAAAAAACTTAAGGAATTCGGGGCAGTTTTTTACGCAAGACTTTGTAATCAACGCGCTTTCATTCTGTTACGAATGATGCCCGCAGGTACCAGAATTACGGTAAGAACAAAAGCGATCAATGCCCATTGCGCAAGCGAAAGTCCGAAAACTGGCGGATATGGCGTCTCACAGAAGCCTGCGACCTGAAAACCTAGGGGAAAGAGGTTCGCCAGCGGCAGCCCATCAACGATCGGTTGCAGGACATCAATCCCGCAGCTCTCGGTCGGATGACTCTGAATCCACACATGACGCCCCGCTGCAACAATCCCGCCCACCGCACTCAAGGTCACCAGCGCTTCGCAGATAGTCAGGCTCAAACGGCCAGGCATGGCTGCGCCGATGAAGGCAAAGACAGCGATGAACAGCAATGCGTAACGCTGCAGGATGCACAGCGGGCACGGCGCCTCGCCCAATACGACCTGCATGTACAGTGCCCCGCCGATCAACGCCAGGCTGATGACGCCCAGCAGAACCAGGAACTGCTTTTCGCGCCGCAGGTAAATCATCTCATCAGTCATTCACATACCCTTTGAATATGGTGTCCATCCAGATCGACCGATCTGTGTTGTCACGTGCCCCGGCTGTCGGGAAAGCCGGCAATTCTACCATCGTCGCGGCAGCACGCCGGTGCAGATGGTGAACAGGTCCGCATTACCCGAATATTAAGCGAAACGCGTAACAATCGACCCCCACACCCTCGTGTCCTTCTATATATATAGAAGCATGCGACGCTTTGCCGCAGGCCTCCATCGCCACACCCTTCCTTATAGATAGAAGGATGCGGCTTTATGTCGCAGGCCAGATCACTCCAGCGCCGACGCCGGGCCGAAGAATTCGTAGCGCGCCTGCTTGTCCGGCACACCCGCCGCCTTCAGTTGGCGCTTGACCGCTGCCATGAATCCTTTGGGCCCGAGGAAGTATGCGTCCAGATCGCGATCTTCAGGCAGCCACTGCTCCAGACGCGCCTGATCCAGCAACCCGACACCGTGGGCAGCAGGGCTGACGCCGTCGTCCTCGCTGTACAGGTAGAAGCGCTTGAGCTGAGGGTGCTTGCCTGCCAGATCTTCGATCCAGTCGCGGAAGGCGTGAACCGAACCGTTGCGGGCGCAGTGGATGAAGTGCACCGGGCGCTGGGTGTCCAGCGCTGCCTGCAGCATCGCCAGGGTCGGTGTGATGCCAACGCCACCACTGATCAGCACCAGCGGTTTGTCGCTGTGGGCCAGGGTGAACTCACCCGATGGCGCGAACAGGTGGATGCTGTCGCCGACGTTCAGTGTGTCGTGCAGGTAATTGGAGGCCCGCCCGCCTGGCTCGCGTTTGACGCTGATGCGGTACTGGCTGTTGCCAGCCAGCGCCGACAGCGAATAGTTGCGACGAATTTCTTCGCCGTCTACGAATAGCTGCATGCCGATGTACTGGCCGGCGGTGAAGTCGAGGATCGGCTGACCATCGGCCGGCGCGAAGTAGAACGAGGTGATTTCCGCACTTTCCCCCACCTTCGCCACCACCGTGAACTCGCGGGCACCGCGCCAGCCCCCCGGAGCGAGGGCCTTCTCTTCGTATATC
>CAURWS010000628.1:0-3196 GCA_963528485.1 uncultured Pseudomonas sp.
GCGTTATGGCGTGACCTTGAAGCGGTAAACGCCTTCGCTCTTGTGGGTGTCGACCGACACGGCGTGCCATTCGATCTTGTACTTGCCCGGCGCCAGCGGCACGGCCGGCACGACGATCAGGACCTTCTTGTCGGCGGGGTCGGTGGTGACGCTCTGGGTCGGGATGACTTCTGTGCTGTCGCCCGGGCCGTCGAGGCTGATGGCAACCTTGGTGAACTTCTCTTCAACACCTTCGGAGAAATTCAGGCGCAGCTCCTTGGGGCTGGTCACTTCGCTGTCGGCGGCCGGCAGCTGGCTTTCCAGGTGGGCATGGGCAAAGGCAGAGGAGGTGGTCAGGCAGGCCAGCAGCGGCAGGCAGGAGAGGGCGAGCTTCAGGCGATGGGCAGACATCAAAGGCACCTTGTTTTTACGGCAACGCTGGCGCGGCAGCGTTGCAGCAACGTTCGAGAGAGAAACCTGTACGTGTCGGTTTCGATAAATTCGAGCGCTACTAGACCAGAAAGTCAGCCGCGACTCCAGTCAATAACCGCATCGCTGCCTTACGCGGGCAAGCCTCTCTGTGCGCTACGGGCCATGATCTCCAGGTCCTCGAAGGGGTTTTTGCCGATCAGCATGAAGGCGTGGGTCGGGTTGGCCCAATACACCACGTTCAAACCCAGACGCTGTTCGCTGGCGAGTTTCTCGGCGCCCGCACGCGTGGTGGTGATGCACAGCGCGAGAGGACCGTGGCGGGCGTCCAGGTAGGTCAGCTGGCCGATGAGCACGCCTTCGTAGTCGAGGATCTGCGCGCGACGGAACTCGGCACCCGGCAGGGTCACGGCCGCAGGCGACAGCGGCAGGCCCAGCTGTTTGCCCACCGAGTTCAGTTGCGCGGTGTGGGAAACAACGTCGTCAGTCAGGTTGTCCAGGGTCTGCGGGGTGTACAGCATCATGTATTCGGCCACCGAGCCGCGCCAGCCTTCGTCTTTTTCGGCACTCTGCCAGTTCATGAACAGCCGGTCGGCGGCGATGCCTGCAATTACGAAACTGGCCGCCGTGGCGAGGAAACCCCGGCGGCTCATGGTGCCCCGATGGGGCGCAACGGCCGGTGGCAAGGCGTCGAGCATGGCTTGCAGGCGTTGAGTCGGCGCCTCGTCCAGCACCGTGTCAAAGGCTGCCCTGAACGGCAGTTCGCCGCGCTTGAGCTGATCCAGACGCGCTGCCACCGGCGCCTCGGTGCGCAGCAGATGGTCGATCTGCTGGCGCTGCTCGCGGTCCAGTTCGTCGTCCAGATAGGCCACCAGCCGTTCGTCTGACGGTGGCGATTGCGCGTTGCTGTAAATCATCGCCGTTCTCCTGTCGATTTATCCGACATGGCGTGTGGTGGTGCGGTTTCGGCCAGTTTCAAGCGTGCGGCGGCCAGTCGGCTCATCACCGTGCCGACCGGTATATGCAGGATCTCGGCAGTTTCCTTGTACGAAAGCCCCTCGACGTACGTCAAAAAGACTGTTTCCCGCTGGGCCTCGGGCAGGGCGTTGACCCTCTTGATGACCTGCGCGGCCAGCACCTGATCCTGCGCGATGGTTTCGCCGTCGAACGACAATTGCTGCTCGGCATCGACGAAGCCTTGGCCCTGACGCACGCGCTGCGCGCGGATTTCGTTGAGCCAGATCGAATGCATGATCGACAGCAGCCAGCGATCGAGCCGGGTGCCGGAGATGAACTGATCGGCGCGTTCGAGCGCGCGCACGCACGTGGCCTGAACCAGATCGTCCGCCAGGTGCTTTTGTCTGGACAACACCAGCCCGTAGCGCCACAGACGTGGCAATAATCTGGCAGTTGAGCGAGCGGTCAGATTTCACTATGTTGCCTGTTCATCGGTTGTCCCACGCCGTGCTGGCAGCAGCCGCCCGGGATCACCGGGCATCCCCTCAACGAGACTCTTGCATGCGTTTTTCCCCTTTTGTCGAGCGAATTTCCGGTCAGGGTGTAGCGGCCTGGGACATCCACCACGCAGCGTTCGAGGCCCAGCGCGCGGGTGAGGATGTGATCATCCTGAGCATTGGCGATCCGGACTTTCCGACCCCTGAATTCATTACCGACGCCGCCGTTGAGGCATTGCGCGCGGGCGACACGCATTACACCGACATCGCCGGGCGCCCCGGCTTGCGCAAGGCCATTGCCGACCGCCATGTCCTGCGTTTTGGCCGGCCGGTGCAGGCGGAGAACGTCATCACCGTGGCGGGTGCGCAGAACGCACTGTTCATGGCCTCGATGTGCCTGTTGCAAGCAGGAGACGAGGTGATCGTGCTCGACCCGATGTACGTCACCTATGAGGCGACGCTCAAGGCCTCGGGCGCCACGCTGGTGCGGGCGGTCTGCGAGGCGAGCGACGGGTTTCGCCTGCGGGAAAACGCACTCAAGCGCGTGGTCACGCCGCGCACTCGGGCAATCTTCCTGTCCAACCCGAACAACCCCACCGGCGTGGTGCTCAATCGCGAAGAGCTGCAAATCATTGCAGACGTCGCCATCGAGCACGATCTCTGGGTGGTGGTCGATGAGGTGTACGAGAGCCTGTGCTACGAGCGCCCGCATCAGAGCCTGGCGAGTCTGCCAGGCATGGAGCAGCGTTGCGTGGTGATTGGCAGCCTGTCGAAATCCCACGCCATGACCGGCTGGCGCATCGGCTGGATGGTGGCAGACGCTGAATTGATCAGCCACGCCGAAACCCTGGCGTTGAGTATGTTGTACGGCTTGCCGGGTTTCGTCATGGAGGGCGCGCTGGCTGCGGTGCAGGCCCATGATCAAGTGACACAGGGCATGCGCGAGACCTATCGGCGGCGTCGGGACCTGGTAGTTGCGCGGTTGAGTGATTGCCCAGGGCTGTCGGTGCTGGCGCCCGATGCGGGCATGTTCGTGCTGGTGGATGTGCGAGGAACAGGACTCGGCTCGCTGGAGTTCGCCTGGCGTCTATATAGAGAGGCGGGGGTTTCTGTGCTCGATGCGGCTGCGTTCGGTGAACCGGCTCAGGGGTTTGTGCGCCTGTCCTTCACCTTGGCTGAGGCGCAACTGGCGCAGGCCTGTGAGCGAATCGTGGGGTTCGTCAGCGGGCTGGAAAGCCCACGAATCACACCGATTAATTGAGCAACCTGAACTTGCCTGATTCTACGAATAACCGGGCGTTGATCAGTGATATTAAAATGCCGCAATACGGTGG
>CAURWS010000629.1:0-3193 GCA_963528485.1 uncultured Pseudomonas sp.
CACAAGCACCACGTGGCAGTGGCCGACGATCCTCTTGACGCTGGCAACCCTCACATCGATTTGCCCCATGTCGCGGGCATTACCGACGTGACGATTCACAGCGCGGAGGATCGCGAGGAGGCGTAAACCCTAACGACCTGCGGCCTTGCGCAGCGGAGTGGTCCAGCGTTCCGCGAGGATCACGCCGCCCAGCGTCAGCGCACCGCCGATGAAGTGGTACGACGCCAGTTGCTCGCCCAGCGCGAGGGCCGCGACCAACGCGGTGAGGATCGGCACCAGGTTGAAAAACAGCGTGGTGCGACTCGGGCCGAGCATGCTGATGGCCTTCATCCACAGCAACGGCGCGAGCATGGAGGTCGGAATGCACGCGTACAGCACCAGCGCAATGTTGCTGGCGCTCAGGCCCGTCTTCGGCGACAGCAGAAACAACGGAAACAGCGCGATGATCGCCACCAGAATCTGCAGGTACAGCAACTGCAGCGGCGGCATGCGCAGCTGCCACTTCTTCAGCAGCGTGCTGTAGGTCGCGTAGGCGAGGGTGGCAACCAGCATCATCAGGTCACCCAGGTTTACGCCATGGGCCACCAGCACGGCCCAACTGCCCTGAGACACCACCAGCAAAACCCCTGCGAACGACACCAGCGCGCCCACCAGAGCGCCTGCCGTCAAGGCGGTGCCAAGGCTGGCGATCGACATGCCGAGGGTCATCACCGGCACCAGCGACAGGATGATCCCCATGTTGGTGGCAGTGGTGATGTTGGCCGCGTAGTACGCCAGGCTCTGATAAATCGCCATGCCCAATACGCCCAGAATCGCGACCTTGCCCATGATCGGTTTGATCGCCGCACGATTGCGCAGCACAGGCCCGAGCAGGAACGGCGTGAACAGCAACCCCGCCAGCAGCCAGCGATAGAAGCCGATTTCGGCCGGGAAAATGCGCCCGGCGGCGGCTTTGGTGATGACGTTGTTGCCCGCCCAGATCATGACGGTGAGCAGGGGATACAGGTATTGCATGAGAAAACCGGCAGGAGAATGAGGCGCCATTATCGGCTTGTCAGCACGTGCGTCTACCGGGGTGGCGGATATTCTCGGAAATATGTCGCAACATTCTTTGGCTACACTGCTTTCAAAGCTGCGCGGGTGCGCGGCGGTCCTGGAGAAAGTCGATGAAAATGCTGCGTGTTCCTCTGTTGGTCATGGGCTTGTTGATGTGCGCTCACGGTTTCGCTGCCACCGCGCAACAGAACAAGATGACCACCTGCAATGCCGATGCAACGGCCAAATCCCTCAAGGGCGATGAGCGCAAGGCGTTCATGAGCACCTGCCTGAAAGCCACGCCAGCCCCCGCGGCAACCCAACAGGAGAAGATGAAGACCTGCAATGCGACGGCCACTACCCAGGCGCTCAAGGGCGATGCGCGCAAGACGTTCATGAGCGATTGCCTGAAGAAAAAATAAGACATTTGTTACCAGAATTATCGAGATGATACGGACCTGTGGGAGTGAATTCATTCGCGAGAGGCCGGTACATTCGACGCCTGTATGTGGCCATGCCGACATCTCGTCGGAATGCTGCCCGGAATGGATTCGCTCCCACAGTTGTGTAGGTGATCGTTCGCGCGACTAACGACACTTCTCGACGCTGGTCCTCAACAGGGAACGCTGGCAGACTGCCCATCTTTTCAAGCCGCTCGTTTTGAGGCTGTATGCCAACGTTTTCGCCGCGTCATGTGTATCTGGCCAGCTGCATTCTTGTGTTCGGTGGCCTTCTGCTGGTGTTACCGCTCAATTTGCTGCCCAGCCTGCTCGCCGGCCTTCTGGTCTATGAACTGGTCGACATGCTCACCCCGCAACTGCAACGCCTGATCGCCGGTGAGCGCGCGCGTTGGCTGGCAGTGGCGTTACTGGGCACGTTGGTGGTCAGCGTTCTGGCCTTGCTCTTTGCCGGCGCCATCAGCTTCGTGCTGCACGAAGCCGAGAACCCAGGCGCATCGCTCGACAAATTCATGATCCTGGTCGACCGCGCTCGGGGTCAGCTGCCGCCTTTTATCGACAATTACTTGCCTGCCAGTGCCACTGAATTTCAGGTGTCCCTCAGCGCCTGGCTGACCAAACACGTTGGCGAATTGCAACTGCTGGGCAAAGGCGCGGCGCACATGTTCGTGACCCTGCTGATCGGCATGGTCCTGGGCGCGATCATCGCGCTGCAGCGCATTCCCGATGTCACCAAGCGCAAGCCGTTGGCCGCTGCGCTGTTCGAGCGGCTGCACCTGCTGAGCCAGGCGTTTCGCAACATCGTGTTTGCGCAGATCAAGATTTCCCTGCTCAACACCGCATTTACCTCGGTGTTCCTCGCGGTGATCCTGCCGTTGTGCGGCGTGCACCTGCCGCTGACCAAAACGCTGATCGTGCTGACGTTCCTGCTGGGGCTGTTGCCGGTGGTGGGCAACCTGATGTCCAACACGCTGATTTTCATCGTCGGCATGTCGCTGTCGATCTGGGTGGCGCTGGCGGCGTTGGGGTATCTGATCGTGATCCACAAGGTCGAGTACTTCCTCAACGCGCGGATCGTCGGCGGGCAGATCAGTGCCAAGTCGTGGGAGTTGCTGTTGGCGATGCTGATCTGTGAAGCGGCGTTTGGCCTGCCGGGCGTGGTGGCGGGGCCGATTTATTACGCGTATCTGAAGAGCGAGTTGCGTAAGGCGGAGCTCGTTTGACCTGTTGACACCGAACCCTGTGGGAGCCGGCTTGCTGGCGAAAGCGGTGTATCAGTCACCGGCGATGTGTCTGGCACATCGCATTCGTCGGATCGCCGCCCGCAGCAAGCCGGCTCCCACATGTCTTATATCGGGGCTGGGGATCAGCCGTAACGCTTCTTCGCTTCGATCGCCAGACCCGCGCCGATGCTGCCGAAGATATTCCCTTCCACATGCCGCGCCTTGGGCAGCATCGCCGAAACGCTGTTGCGCAGCGCCGGGATGCCGCTGGAACCGCCGGTGAAGAACACCGTGTCGACGTCCGTCACGCCCACGCCGGCATCGTTCAGCAGACTGGTCACGCTTTCACGCACGCGCACCAGCAGCGAATCGATCGACGATTCGAACAGCTCGCGGGTCAGGTCGACGTTCAGGTCGGCCTCAATGCGATCCATCGGCACCACGCGGTTTTCGGCGTGGGTCAGCTGGATCTTGGTT
>CAURWS010000630.1:0-3191 GCA_963528485.1 uncultured Pseudomonas sp.
GTGTCAGGTCATTCAGGTGTCATTGACCCACCGCATTCGCCAGCAAGCCGGCTCCCACAGAATGGTGGGGGGCCTTTAACCCGCGAACAACCACACACCCGTCGCCGCCGACAGTGCTCCAGCAATCCGCACAACCGGCGCGGTCGCCGCTGGCAGGAAGCGCACCACGGCGTAACCTGCCGCATGCAGCGCAGCAGTGGCGCCGACGAAGCCCAGTGCATAACCCCAAGGGCTCGACATCTCCGGCAGCTCAAGGCCATGGGCCACGCCATGGAACATCGCGAACAGTGCAGTCGCCGCCACCGCCACGAACAGCGGCGGACGCACGGCCAACGCCACCGCCAGGCCCAGCGCGAACACCGACGCCGCAATCCCGCTTTCCAGCGCAGGCAGTGCCAGACCTTCAAAGCCCAGCAAACCACCGATCAGCATGGTGCCGACGAAGGTGCACGGCAGGGCCCAGCGCGCAGCGCCTTTCTGCTGAGCCGCCCACAGACCCACCGCGACCATCGCCAGCAGGTGATCGATGCCGCCCAGCGGGTGGCTGATGCCGGCGACCAGGCCGCTTTCATCGTGACCCGGATGCGCGAACGCAAGCGCCGGAGCCAGCAACAGCGCCAAGGCGCCGAGGATTTTTTTGCCCGAGAGGTGTTTGAAATGCATCGATGATCTTCCTTATTAAATGAAATCAGGCAGCGGTCAGCAGGCCCTGGCGCTCGATGAAAGCGATGATGTCTTCAAGGCCATGGCCGGTTTTCTGGTTGCTGAACACGAAGGGCTTGTCGCCGCGCATCTTCTTGGTGTCGCGGTCCATCATCTCCAGCGACGCGCCCACCAGTGGGGCCAGGTCGATCTTGTTGATCACCAAAAGGTCCGATTTGCAGATGCCCGGGCCGCCCTTGCGCGGCAGCTTGTCGCCTGCCGAGACGTCGATCACGTAGATGGTCAGGTCCGACAATTCGGGGCTGAAGGTCGCGGACAGGTTGTCGCCGCCAGACTCGACGATGATCAGGTCCAGGCCTTCGAAACGACGATTCAACTGATCGACTGCTTCCAGGTTGATCGACGCGTCTTCGCGAATGGCCGTGTGCGGGCAGCCACCGGTTTCCACGCCGATGATGCGCTCAGGCGCCAAGGCCTCGTTGCGCACCAGAAAGTCGGCGTCTTCACGGGTGTAGATGTCGTTGGTGACCACCGCGAGGTTGTAGCGCTCGCGCAGGGCCAGGCACAGGGCGAGGGTCAGGGCGGTCTTGCCGGACCCGACCGGACCGCCGATACCGACGCGCAAAGGTTGGCTGTTCATAAGTGTTCTCCGTTGATCTTCTTGTGCGGTTTCGGGTGTTGCACCGGGGTCAATGTCGTCAGGATCGAAACAGGCGGCTGTACTGGCGTTCATGGGCCATGCTCGCCAGGGCCAGGCCAAACGGCGCGCTGCCGATGTGTTCAGGGTTCAATCCGGTTGCCTGTTGCTGAGCGGTCTGCAGCAGTGGCGTCAGCTCGCTGGTCAGGCGTTGCGCGGCCTGTTGCCCCAGCGGCAGGGTTTTCATCAGCACGGCCAGCTGGTTTTCCAGCCAGCTCCACAGCCAGGCGGCGAGGGCGTCCTGAGGGGCGATCTGCCAGGCGCGTGCGGCCAGCGCCCAGCCCAAGGCCAGGTGCGGCTCGTCGGTCGTTTGAAGGAAATCCCGCGCGGGCTGATCCAGTTCAGGCAGGCCATTGAGCAGTTGCTGCAACGAGTAGCCCATCTGCCGGCTTTCCAGATGCAATTCTCGGGTTTCCCGGCTGGCGCGGTGTTCTTCGCTCAGTTGGCGCAGGGTTGCCCAGTCTTCGTCAGCCGCAGCATTGCAGTGGGCCAGCAGCAGCGGGGCCTCGAAACGACACAGGTTGAGCAGCAGTTGATCGCCAATCCACCGGGCAGCGCTGGGCGGGTCGGTGACCAGAGACTGTTCCACGGCCATTTCCAGCCCCTGGGAATAGCTGTAGCCGCCGATCGGCAACTGCGGGCTGGCCAGACGCAACAGCGCCCAGGCCTTGTTCATGGGCGTGCACTCATTTGCGTACGCCGAACTGATGAATGCGCGGCGCGTAGTTGAAGTCTTCTTCCCCGGCGCGCGAGTGATGATGGCCGCCGCCATAGGCGCCGTGTTCGGGCTGGAACGGCGCTTCGATGGATTCGGTGGTGGCGCCCAGTTGATCGAGCATGGCCTTGAGCACGTAGTCGTCGAGCAGGCGCAGCCAGCCGTCACCTACTTGCAGTGCGACGTGGCGGTTGCCCAGATGATAGGCCGCGCGGGTCAGCTCGAAGGCGCTGCTGCAGGTTACGTGCATCAACTGTTCAGGGCGCGCACAAACGCGAACGATGCGCCCGTCTTCGGCTTTGAGAAAGTCGCCATCACGCAGCGGCGGCTGCCCGCGTTCAAGGAACAGGCCCACGTCCTCGCCCTCGGCACTGAAACAGCGCAGGCGGCTCTTGCTCCGCGCTTCGAAATTCAAGTGCAGCTCGGCGGCCCATTCAGCCTGGGGTTCGATTCGTTGATGAATCACCAGCATCGGAAAACTTCCAGCAATGTGCGATGAGATAGGCAGAGCAAGTGGCTTGCCAACTGACAGGTCAGTCAGGAATTGCGTGCTGGGCGCGGGCTAATGGCTGAAGGTGGGGCATGGGGATGGGTTTTATTGGTGCGTGGCGGGGTTTTGTGTTCCGTTTTGGTGCGATATCCCACTGGGCTCACTCGGTACTGCCCAACCCCTGCCAACGCTTGGCGCCGATAAAAATGAAGCGCAATTGCTGAGTGATCTTGGCCCGTGGCGTGAGGTGTTCGGCCAGAGTCAGGGGCGGCGGGTCGATGAGTTCCGGGAGCATGGCGAACACGCTCTTGACCACAAGGTCAGCCATCACGGCCAAGTCGTCGGTGTTGAGGTGGTGGAATTTGGACATCGACGCCAAGTCAGTCGCAAGGTCGGCGATGATCGCCTCGCGCAGCGCGCCCAGTGCCTGGCGAACCTTGAGCGAGCCGCCGTATTGCTCGCGCGCCAGAAACAGGAACTGCGAGCGATTGGCCGCGACCACCTCCAGAAAGATGCGCACCGAGGCGTCAATGATGCCGGTGTTCACGTTGTCGTTGTGGCGCACGCGGCGGATGGTTTCGCGAAAGGTCTGGCCCACTTCGCTGACCAGCGCCAGGCCCAGATGG
>CAURWS010000631.1:0-3188 GCA_963528485.1 uncultured Pseudomonas sp.
CCATCAGCACCAGATCGTAGCGCTGGGCCTTCATCGCGCGCAGGGCTTCTTCGCCGTCGCTGGCGGTGTCCGGCTGCAGGTTGAGCTTGCCCAGCATGCCGCGGATCACCTTGGTGGAGATGCTGTTGTCTTCGGCGACCAGAATGCGGAAATCGCTGGGCACGTCGACTTCGGAGATGACGGCAGGCGTCTGCAGATAGGCGGCCTGGCCCTTGTTGCGCTGGTTGAGCTCGTCCGCCAGGGTGGTTTTCAGCGTGTAGCCTGCCACCGGTTTGGCGAGGATGCGCTTGACCCCGGCGTTGCGGGCGATGACCTTGCTCGGCGCGCTGCTGATGCCGGTCAGCATGATCAGCAGAATGTCGTGGTTCAGGCTCGGGTCTTCCTTGATTTTCGCCGCCAGCTGCATGCCGGTCATGCCGGGCATGTTCTGGTCCAGCAACACGATGTCGAAGTAGTCGCGCAGGTGCGCCTTGGTGCGCAGCAGGGCCAGCGCCTCCTTGCCCGACGGCACGGCGCTGACGTTCAGGCCCCACGCGCTGCACTGCTGGACCAGCACCTTGCGGCAGGTGTCGTTGTCGTCCACCACCAGCACCCGTGCGCCCTTGAGCGGGCTGTCGAGGTCGGCAGGCGGCTGCTCCAGGCGATCGGCATCCAGTGGCAGGCTGAGCCACAAGGTGCTGCCCTGATTGCTGCCGCTCTGAATGCCGAACTCGCCGCTCATCAGCAGAATCAACTGCCGCGCGATGACCAGCCCCAAGTGGCCGCCGACCTTGCTCGCGGCAAGGAAGTTCTTGCTGTGCAGTTCGGCGTGGAGCAGGGCGTCGCGTTCCTTGGTCGTCAGTGGCGTGCCGCTGTCCTGCACGGCGATGCGCAGGCGCGGTTTGCCGCCCCGGGAATCGAGGGCGACCACCAGCAGAATCTCGCCTTCGTCGGTCTTCTTCAGGGCGTTTTCCAGCAGGCTCAGCAGCGTCTGGCGCAGGCGGGTCGGGTCGCCGCTGATGACACGAGGTACCTGCGGCTGGATGAAGCTGATCAGCTCGACACGCTGCTGCTCGGCCTTGGCCCGGAAGATGTTCAGGCAGTCTTCGATCATCGCGTTGAGGTCGAACTGCACGTCGTCCAGCTCGATCTGGCCGGACTCAAGCTTGGTGATGTCGAGGATCTCGTTGATCAGCGTCAGCAGCTCGTTGCCGGCGCTGTGAATGGTCTGCACGTAGTCACGTTGCTTGACCGACAGCGGCGTGCCCAGCAGCAGTTCGGTCATGCCCAGCACGCCGTTCATGGGGGTGCGGATTTCGTGACTGATCTTGGCCAGGAACTCGGCCTTGGCGTTGATCTCGGCGGTGCTGGCGGCCAGTTCGCGGCTGATGCTGAAGTTGTCTTCGGTGATGCTGCGATGGCGTTCGCTAAGCGCGATGCTCATCAGCAGGCCGCAGACGCAAAACATGCCCATCACCGCGATGATCAAGGTTTGCGCGGCGATGGTGGTCAGCCAGAGCATGGCCGGAAGGATCACCAGATTGCCGAGGTTGAAGACGATCATCGCGATCACGAACGGCCGGGCAGGCGCATAGCCTTTTTGCAGGTGATAGATCGACACCAGAGTGATGGTGAGCGTGGTCAGGGCCACCAGCAGAAAGGTCAGCGCGTTCAGCGGAAGGGTTTCGACGAACAGCGCCAGCAGGCCGCCAAAGCCGACGACCAGCAACACGCCCATCAACAGGCGGTTGAGGAATTCGACGCCGCGCTGGACGAAAAAGCAGTGGGTGTACATCAGCCCGGTGGCGGCGGCCAGCAGCAACGCCAGATGAGCGCTCGGTGTCTGGGCCAGGTGCCAGTGCGGCAGCCATGGCGCTTGCAGGTTAAGCAGCAGCAAGGCGCTGAGGCCCAGAAACGCCTCGCACGCCGCCAGCCACAGGCTGCTCACCGATCGGGACTGGGCGTAGCGGGTGATGTTCTGCACGATCAGCATGATCAGCGAGCCAAAGAACAGGCCCAGCAGCAGTGGGCGACGTTCATCAGCGGCGCTGGCAACGGCCGATTCCAGCGTAATGTTGGGACGCAGTTCCTGCTTGGACTTGAGGCGCAGGTAGAGGTCCAGCGGCGTGTCGCTCTGCGGGACGGGCAGCAGGAAATCGATGGAAGGCAGCGGTTGCTGGGCGCGGGGGACCTTATTGCCCGAGCGCGAGTGATCGATCAGGCTTTCACCTTTGAGGACGTACATGTCCACGGTGGCCAGGTCCGGGGCGAAGATGCGCACCAGCTGTTCATGATCGGTCGGGGGGAGGCGATAGTGCAGCCAGAGCGCGGAATCGCGGCTGATGGCGCGAACCTGGTCAAGTTCGACCGGGCTGAATTGTGACTCGTAATGGGGAGAGCGAATGTCGCTGAGCTGCAGATTGGCCTGATCGTCGACAAGGGTCGACCATCCTGCACTGACCTCCGCGTATGTCGGAGGCATGCAGAGCAGGGTCATCATGGCGATGATCAAACAAGTGGCAATCCTGAGCCAGCGCACGGCGAAATCCCTTCGTGAATGAAGCCAGTTACCCTGGTGCGGCCCAGAATGATCGGACAGCCGCCTGGTTTCAGGCGGCTGTCCGGCCCCGGACTTACTCCAGGTGTTCGCCGCGTTCCCGGGCAATGGCGCGGTAGCCAATGTCCTTGCGGTAGAAACAGCCTTCCCAGTCAATCTTTGCTGCCAGTTCATACGCCTGCTTCTGCGCATCACCAACGCTGTCGCCCAGTGCCGTCGCGCACAGTACGCGACCACCTGCGGTGACCACCTGGCCATCCTTCAGCGCGGTACCGGCGTGGAACACCTTGCCCGGCAGTGCGGCGGCAGCGTCCAGACCGTTGATCGCAGCGCCCTTGGCGTAGTCGCCAGGATAGCCGCCAGCGGCCAGCACTATCCCTAAGCTTGGACGCGGATCCCACTGCGCTTCCACTTTGTCCAGAGCTTGCGCCAAAGCAGCCTCGACCAGCAAGACCAGACTCGATTGCAGACGCAACATCACCGGCTGGGTTTCCGGGTCGCCGAAGCGGCAGTTGAACTCGATGGTGCGGGGCGCGCCGTTTTCGTCAATCATCAAACCCGCATACAGGAAGCCGGTAAATTCGCAGCCGTCCGCCGCCATGCCGCGCACGGTGGGCAGGATGATTTCGTTCATCGCGCGTTCATAAACGGC
>CAURWS010000632.1:0-3182 GCA_963528485.1 uncultured Pseudomonas sp.
GGCTCAGGGCCACCGACATGGCGTCCAGCGCAGGGGAGAGGTGATGAATGATCTCGTTGGCCCGCGCCGTGGGCTCCATGCGATGGCCGACGCGGATGAACAGCGGATCGTTGAACAGGGCACGCAGGCGATTGAGCGCGGCGCTGATGGTGGGCTGACCAAGGAACAGCTTCTCGGCGGCGCGGGTGACGTTGCGCTCTTGCATCAAGGTTTCGAACACCACCATCAGGTTGATATCGGCCTTGCGCAGCTCATTGCGATTCATAACTCGTCCCCGTTGACCAACATTCGTCACCCTGCTGTGTGCAAAAGCCTGCGAAATGATGGGCGACAGTTTATGGATCCCGATCTGCTGGCGTCCAGCGTAACTGGATGTTTCGCGAATTGGCTGGTTCATTAGCGTGCGATCTGATTCTGCCCCGAGGCGTAGGAGCCGCCGGGGTGGCGCTCCACCTTGCCAGCGATCTGGCGGTAACCGGCAGCAGAATCAGCGGACACGGTGTATCAGGCTGATTGCGCGTTCAGGTTTTACTGCCGCTTCGCGCCAGATCGCGAGCAAGCATGCTCCTACGCCCTCCGGGCAGAAGCGGTCCACGTCGACTCGGGTTTTCTGAACTTCCTTCAAGACCCATCAGTCAGCATTGAAACGCTCCCTCTGAGGCTCGACATTTCATGCTGATTTCCCTGAAAGGCCAGGTCGCCCTGGTGACTGGCGCCAGTTCCGGCCTGGGTGCAGGTGCTGCCCGTGGGCTCGCCGCTTCCGGCGCTGCGGTGGTGGTCAACTACCACTCGCAACCTGAACCTGCGCAAAAGCTGGTGGATGAAATCCTCAACGCTGGCGGCCAGGCCATTGCCGTTGGCGCCGATGTTTCCAAAGAAGACGAGGTTGAAAAACTCTTCGCCGAGACCCTCAAGGCGTTTGGCCGGCTCGACATCCTCATCGCCAACTCCGGTCTGCAGAAAGATGCCGCCATTACCGACATGACCCTGGCGGACTGGAACACGGTCATCAACGTCAACCTCACCGGCCAGTTTCTCTGCGCCCGCGCGGCGTTGCGTCAGTTCGCCAAACAACAGATCCGCCCCGAGATTTCCCGAGCGCTGGGCAAAATCATCCACATGAGTTCGGTGCATCAGGTCATCCCGTGGGCCGGTCACGTCAACTACGCAGCGTCCAAGGGCGGGGTCGATCTGCTCATGCGCAGCATTGCTCAGGAAGTCGGTGAGCAGCGCATTCGCGTCAACAGCATCGCGCCGGGGGCCATTCGCACGGCCATCAATACCAAAGCCACCACCGGCGATGCCGAGCAGAAACTCCTCAAGCTCATCCCGTACGGTCGCGTCGGCGAGGCCGAAGACGTCGCCAACGCTGTGGTCTGGCTGGCCTCCGATGCTTCCGACTATGTGCACGGCACCACCCTGTTTATCGACGGCGGCATGAGCCTCTATCCGGAGTTTCGCGACAATGGCTGAACACGCGCAGACGCCCCATAACGACTCGCGTCACGAGGCGCAGAACGACATCGAAAACCACGGCATCATCGGTGACATGCGCAGCGCCGCACTGGTGGCCGACACCGGCAGCATCGACTTCTGCTGCTGGCCGGATTTCGACAGCCCAAGCATCTTCAGTGCCTTGCTAGACACGCCTGAGGCCGGGATCTTTCAGCTGTCGCCGATCCTGCCCGACGCCCGTCGTCAGCAGCTGTACCTGCCAGAAACCAACGTGCTCATGACCCGCTGGATCGCCAAGGATGCCGTGGTCGAAGTCACCGACCTGATGCCCATTGCCGATGAAGTCGATGACCTGCCGCGCCTTGTTCGCCGGATTCACGTGCGCCATGGCACGACTCGGGTGCGTATGCTGTGCCGCGTTCGCCACGACTACAGCCGCGCTGAAACCACCGCAACACTGGACGGTGAGGACGCGGTTTTCCAAGCGCAAGGTCAGCCAGCCATGCGCCTGTCGGCCACCGTCGAGCTTGCGTTGGATGGCCACGCTGCCATTGCTGAATTTGAAATGAAGCAGGGCGAGATCGTCGAGTTCATGCTGGGCGGCGCTGATGACGAGCAGGTCAAGGCGAGCCAGTGCGACTGCGATCTCAAACACACCGTCGGCTTCTGGCAGCACTGGAGTCGCCATTCGAACTACCGGGGCCGCTGGCGGGAAACCGTCAATCGGTCGGCTCTCGCGCTCAAGCTGCTGACCTCACGCAAACACGGCGGGGTCGTCGCGGCGGCCACCTTCGGCTTGCCGGAAGAAAAGGGCGGCGAACGCAACTGGGACTACCGCTACACCTGGATCCGCGACGCCTCGTTCACCGTCTACGCCTTCATGCGCCTGGGTTATACCGAGGAGGCGAACGCCTTCATGCACTGGGTGCGCGAGCGCATGGGCGACTGCTGCGAAGACGCCAACAAACTAGGCATTCTCTATTCACTGGACGGTCGAGAAGAGCTGCCTGAGGAAAACCTCACGCATTTATCAGGCTATGGCGGTGCAACCCCGGTACGCATCGGCAACGAGGCCTATAAACAGACGCAACTGGACATCTATGGCGAGCTGCTGGACGCCGTGTACCTGGCCAACAAATACGGCGAGGCCATCTCCCACGAAGGCTGGAAACACACTACGCGGCTGGTCAATGAACTCTGCGAAAACTGGCGCAACAAGGACGTCGGCATCTGGGAGATGCGCGGCGACGATCAGCACTTCCTGCACTCGCGGCTGATGTGCTGGGTCGCCCTGGACAGGGCCTTGCGCCTTTCCCTCAAGCGATCATTGCCCGCGCCCTTCGAGCGCTGGACCACGGAGCGCCAGGCGATTCACGACGACATCTGGGAAAACTTCTGGGACGCAGACCTGGGGCATTTCGTCCAGCACAAAGGCAGCAAGAACCTTGACGCTTCGATGCTGCTCATGCCGCTGGTGCGGTTCGTCGGCGCCAGCGACCCGAAATGGCTGTCGACCCTCGACGCCATCGAACGCACCCTGGTCCGTGACGGCATGGTCTTCCGCTACCGCAACGACGATGAATACGGCGATGGCCTGGACGGCGAAGAAGGCGCTTTTGTTGCCTGCTCGTTCTGGTACGTCGAATGCCTGGCACGGGCCGGACGCGTTGAACAGGCGCATCTGGAATTCGAACAACTGCTGCGCTACGCCAACCCCCTGGGCCTCT
>CAURWS010000633.1:0-3182 GCA_963528485.1 uncultured Pseudomonas sp.
GGCCTGAGGGAGAGCGTGAGTGGGAGCCGGCTTGCTGGCGAAAGCGGCGTTTCCGTCGACATATCTTGTCAGATTGATTGCCTTCGCCAGCAAGCCGGCTCCCACAGGTTACGTACCGATACTCATCCCACATCCACCTCAACGACCTCCCCATTCAATCGCGCCGGCCAGGTCCGCAATCTCAGCGACGGGTCTTCCAGGCATGTGCCGTCTTCCAGGCGGTAATGCTGCTTATATAAAGGCGAGGCAATCACCAGATCCCCCGCCAGGCTCCCCACCAGGCCACGGCCGATCACGTTGACCCCGGACACCGGGTCGCGGTTGTCCACCGCAAACAGCTGCGGGGTGCCGCTGATGCAGGCGACGTAAAACAGCGCCACCTGGGTGTTGCCGATCAGCGCCACCACACCGGAATTGAGCACCAGATCCTGTCGGGCGCAGACGGCCCGCCAGGCCTGGGTTTTCGACAGGTCCATCATTGCTGCGTTGGCTGGGCTCATTGTGCGATCTCCTCGACAGGAATCAGGTTGAGTTCATGACTGCGCGCCGGGCGTCGCTGGCTGCGTTCCTTGACGAAATGAATGTCCGGGTCGGCGCTCTTGTCGTTGACGAAAGTGCGGAAGCGCTTGAGCTTTTCCGGGCTTTTGAGGGCATTGGCCCATTCGCATTCGTAGCGGTCGACCACCAGTTGCATCTGTTCCTCCAACTCATTGGCCAGCCCCAGGCTGTCGTCGATGACCACGGCTTTCAGGTAATCCAGCCCGCCTTCCAGCGATTCCCGCCAGACCGACGTACGTTGCAACTTGTCGGCGGTGCGGATGTAGAACATCAGCACCCGGTCGATGTAGCGAATCAGCGTCTCGTCATCCAGATCGGTGGCGAACAGCTCGGCGTGACGCGGGCGCATGCCGCCGTTGCCGCACACATACAGGTTCCAGCCGTTCTCGGTAGCGATCACGCCGATGTCCTTGCTCTGGGCCTCGGCGCACTCGCGAGTGCAGCCGGAAACCGCAAACTTCAATTTGTGTGGCGAACGCAGGCCCTTGTAGCGGTCCTCGATGCGCAGCGCCATGCTCACGCTGTCCTGCACGCCATACCGGCACCAGGTGCTGCCCACGCAGGACTTCACCGTGCGCGTCGACTTGCCATAGGCATGCCCGGTCTCGAACCCGGCGGCGATCAATTCGGCCCAGATGTCCGGCAACTCATGCAGCTGTGCGCCAAACAGGTCGATGCGCTGGCCACCGGTGATCTTGGTGTACAGGTCGTACTTCTTCGCCACGGCGCCGATGGCAATCAGGCCTTCGGGCGTGATTTCCCCTGCCGGAATGCGCGGAACCACCGAATACGTGCCGTTCTTCTGCATGTTGGCCATGAACGTGTCGTTGGTGTCCTGCAACGGCACAAGCGTAGGGTCCATGATCGGCTTGTTCCAGCAAGAGGCAAGGATCGAGCCGACCGCCGGTTTGCAGATGTCGCAACCAAGATGGCCCTTGCCGTGACGGGCGAGCATGCCCTCGAAGGTCTCGATGTTTTCCACACGGGCGAAGGCGTACAGCTCTTGGCGCGTGTAGGCGAAGTGCTCGCACAGGCTCTTGTCCACGGCGACGCCACGGGCGGTCAGTTCGTGCTCGAACACGCTTTTGAGCAACGCCGCGCAGCCGCCACAACCCGTCGCGGCCTTGGTGCAGGCCTTGATCCCGGCCAAGTCCGTGCAGCCACCGTCGATGGCCGAGCAGATCGAGGCTTTGCTGACGTTGTGGCAGGAGCAGATGGTTGCCGTGGCAGGCAAGGCGTCCGCCCCGAGGGTCGGCGCGCCTTCGCTCTGGGGCATGATCAGACTCGACGGATCGGCGGGTAGCTTGATGCCGTTCTGTGCGTATTGCAGCAGCGTGTCGTAGTAGCTGTTGTCGCCGACCAGCACCGCGCCGAGCACCTGTTTGCCATCGGCGGAGACCACCAGGCGGCGATAACTGCCGGTTGCCTCATCGATAAAACGGTAGCTGCGCGCGCCGGTCAGTGCGCCGTGGGCGTCGCCGATGGAGCCGACATCGACGCCCAGCAGCTTGAGTTTGGTCGACATGTCGGCGCCGAAAAACGGCTCGGCGTCCCGATCACACAATTGCGCGGCGACGTTGCGCGCCATCTGGTAACCCGGTGCTACGAGGCCGAACACGCTGCCGTTCCAGGCTGCGCACTCCCCGATGGCAAAGATGTCGGCGTCGCTGGTGCGGCAATGTTCGTCGATGGCGATGCCGCCTCGCGGGCCCAGTTCCAGCTCGCATTGGCGGGCGAGGGCGTCCTGTGGGCGGATGCCTGCGGAAAACACGATTAAGTCGGTTTCGAGGAATTCATCCCCGGCGAAATTCATCCGATAGCGATACTGCTCGCCTTGGCTGATCGACTGGGTGGCGCGGGACAGGTGCACGCCAACGCCCAAGGCTTCGATGCGCGCCTTGAGCGCTGCGCCGCCGAAGTCGTCCAGTTGCACTGGCATCAGGCGCGGCGCGAATTCGACGACATGAGCCTCCAGCCCCAGCGACTTCAGCGCGTTGGCCGCTTCCAGACCCAGCAAACCGCCGCCGACCACCACGCCGCGGGTCGCCTGACTGGCTGCGGCGCGAATGGTGTCCAGGTCGTCCAGCGTGCGGTACACCAGACGCGAATGGCCCTCGGCGCCTTCGATCGGCGGCACGAACGGGTAGGAGCCGGTGGCCAGCACTAGCTTGTCGTAGCCGAAACAGCCTTGGGCGGTGATCACCTCGCGGCGTACGCGATCGATTTCCAGCACCGGCACGCCCAGGTGCAGGGTCAGGCCCGCTTGTTCATATAAAGCAGCATCGCTCAGGGCCAGGGACTCGGCATCGCGGCCGCCGAAGTATTCGGACAGGTGCACGCGGTCGTAGGCGCGCTGCCCTTCTTCGCCGAAGACGTGAATGCGATAGCGGGTCAGGGCGCCCGCCGCGATCAACTGCTCGACGCAGTGGTGACCGACCATGCCGTTACCGACCACGATCAGGGTTTGCACATCATCAAGAGGGGCGACAGTGGTGTTCATATCGAGTCCCGGCCAAGGCCAATCAGGTTTTTGAAAGCAAAAAAAAGGCGCCCGGAACCTCTCGGTTCCTGGCGCCTTTGCCTGTTCTTTTCGGTGTTGTCGCTCGACCGCATTGTCGGCGCAA
>CAURWS010000634.1:0-3179 GCA_963528485.1 uncultured Pseudomonas sp.
TCGGTACGGTGTTCCCGATGCTCAAGGCCGCGCCGACGCAGAAGCTCGATAAGGTGTTCTTCCTCACCGCCAAGACGCCCGGGCGCAAGCTGGCGCTGGACGCCTTGAGCGCGATCGGCCGCAGCGCGCCGCACCTCAAGCTGCGGGTGCTGGAAATGGTCGCGCGGGACAAGGCCTGTGAATTCCCCACCAACGCCTGCAATGGCGATTCCTGCCCGCTGGCCAAGGGGTTCTACGACCGACTGCCTGCCGCGCGCAGCGAAGCGGTCGAAAACCCGTGGCTGGATCAGGCCGGGCTGCGCGAGGTGGCGCTGCGGCATCAAGTCTGTCCGTATTACCTGAGTCAGGAGCTGGCGCGCTGGTCCGACGTGGTGATCGCCGACTACAATTACTACTTCGACCTCAGCGCCTTGCTGTTCGGGCTGTGTCAGTTCAATCAGTGGCGCGTCGCGGTGCTGGTGGACGAGGCGCACAACATGGTCGAGCGGGCGCGGCAGATGTACAGCGCCAGCCTGGATCAATACACGCTGAGCCAGGTACGCCAGAGCGCACCCGAGGCGCTGAAGAAATCCCTGGCGCGGGTGAATCGCGAGTGGAATGCCCTGCACAAAGAGCAGGTCGCGCCGTATCAGGCCTATGCCGCCACGCCGAGCAAGTTTATCGCCAGCCTCAATCTGTGCGTCGCAGCCTTCGGCGACTACTTCAACGATCACCCGCACGCCGCCAATGGCGAGCTGCAGAGCTTCTATTTCGAAGCGATTCAGTTCGCTCGCATCGCCGAGCTGTTCGACGAGCATTTCCTCTTCGACATCAGCAAGCGCGAGCTGAGTGGCAAAAAGGCGCTGTCGAAACTGACCCTGCGCAACGTCGTGCCGGCGGGTTTTCTTCGCCCCAGGCTGACCACGGCACGCAGCACGGTGATGTTTTCCGCGACGCTCAACCCTCGGCATTTTTATCGCGACCTGCTGGGCCTGCCGGACAATACGGTGTGGGTCGATGTCGAGTCGCCTTTCCAGCGCGAGCAACTGGAGGTGCACATCGTCAGCCGCATTTCCACCCGCTTTGCCCATCGGCAGGCGTCGCTGGCCCCCATCGTCGAGCTGATGGCCGAGCAATTCAAGGCGCGACCAGGCAACTACCTGGCGTTCTTCAGCAGCTTCGATTACCTGCAACAGGTGGCTGAGCTGATGAGCGCAACCCACCCCGATCTGCCTGTGTGGTTGCAGTCGCGGGGTATGGCCGAGGCGGATCGACAGGGGTTTCTCGACCGCTTCACGCCCCAGAGTCAGGGCATCGGCTTTGCCGTGCTGGGCGGGGCGTTCGGCGAGGGCATCGATCTGCCGGGCGCGCGTTTGATCGGCGCGTTCATCGCCACCCTCGGGCTGGCGCAGATCAACCCGATCAACGAGCAACTTAAACAGCGCATGAGCCTGTTGTTCGGCGCCGGTTACGACTACACCTATCTCTACCCCGGCCTGCAGAAAGTGGTGCAGGCGGCGGGCAGGGTGATTCGTGGGCAGGAGGATCGCGGGGTGGTGATGCTGATCGATGATCGGTTTGCCGAGCGCAGGGTTCAGCAACTGTTGCCTACCTGGTGGCAGCTCTAGAGCACGCCGGATAATTGTCTCAAGGGTTTGCGGATCGATACCCGAGCAAGACGGTCCAACTGCCAGTAAACTGCCGCGCGACGGTTTTTTTATTTCACCGAGTGTCTTTTTTCTCGTTTTTCCATCCACGGAGGTTTCGCATGAGTATCAGTCCATTCGCAGGCAAACTGGCGCCTGCAGAATTGCTGGTCGATCTTCCTCGTCTGGTCACGGCGTACTACACCGGGCAGCCTGATGCTTCGGTCGCCACCCAGCGGGTTTCCTTTGGTACCTCCGGCCACCGTGGCAGCTCGTTCGAACTGAGCTTCAACGAGTGGCACGTGCTGGCTATCAGTCAGGCCATCTGCCTGTACCGCCAGGCCCACGGTATCGACGGCCCGCTGTTCCTGGGCGCCGACACCCACGCGCTGTCCACGCCCGCGGCGGCTTCGGCGCTGGAAGTGCTGGCGGCCAACGGCGTCACCGTGATGATTTCCGAAGGTGACGAGTACACGCCGACCCCGGCCGTGTCCCACGCCATCATCTGTTACAACAAGGGCCGCACTTCGGGCCTGGCCGACGGCATCGTCATCACCCCGTCGCACAACCCGCCGGAAAGCGGCGGCTTCAAGTACAACCCCACCAACGGTGGCCCGGCCGATTCGCACATCACCAAGTGGATCGAGAACAAGGCCAACGAACTGCTCGCCGAGAAGATCGTCGGCGTCACCCGCATGACCTACGAGAAGGCCCTGCGCGCTGACACCACGCGCCGCCATGACTACGTCAACACTTATGTCGCAGACCTGAAAAACGTCATCGACATGGACGCCATTCGTGGCGCCAACCTGCGTCTGGGCGTGGACCCGCTGGGTGGCGCGGGCGTGCGTTACTGGTCGGCCATCGGTGAGCATTACGGCCTGAACCTGGACGTGGTGAACAAATTCGTCGACCCGACCTTCCGTTTCATGAGTGTCGACTGGGACGGCAAGATCCGCATGGACCCGTCGTCCAACTTCGCCATGCAGAGCCTGATCGGCCTGAAGGATCGCTTCCAGGTGGCCTTCGCCTGCGACCCGGACCACGACCGCCACGGCATCGTCACGCCAACCGGCGGCCTGCTGGCGCCGAACAATTACCTCGCGGTGTCGATCGATTACCTGTTCCAGAACCGTCCTGACTGGCGCGCCGATGCGGCCGTCGGCAAGACCGTGGTCAGCAGCGGCATGATCGACCGCGTGACCCACCGTCTGGGCCGTCGCCTGTATGAAGTGCCGGTGGGCTTCAAGTTCTTCGCCGAGGGCCTGTACGAGGGTTCGTTGGGCTTTGGTGGGGAGGAGAGCGCCGGTGCGTCGTTCCTGCGTCGCTATGGTTCGGTCTGGACGACCGACAAAGACGGCCTGATCCCGGCGCTGCTGGCGGCGGAAATCCGCGCGCGCAAGGGTCGTGACCCGAGCGAGATGTACAAAGCGCTGACCGATGAGCTGGGCGAGCCGGTGTCCACTCGCGTTGAGGCCAAAGCCAACTTCGAGCAGAAGGCGCTGCTGAGCAAGCTGTCGCCGGAGCAGGTCACCTCCACGGAGCTGGCGGGCG
>CAURWS010000635.1:0-3158 GCA_963528485.1 uncultured Pseudomonas sp.
CCGCGCAACAGCGCCGCGCCCAGCGGCTTGCCATCGTCGGACGCCCACTGGTTGATGATCAGCCAACCGCCCGGGTTGAGCCGCTGCTGGCATTGCTCCAGAAAGCCCCAGGCCAGATGCCCGACCGCAGGGCCGGTGTCGGTATAGAGGTCGACGAAGATCAGGTCGGCGCTCTCGGCCGTGGGCAGCAGCTCCAGCGCATCGCCGACGCGGATATAAAGGCGCGGATCGTCCGCTAGGCCCATGTATTCCATGGCCAGCCGCGGCACATCCGGGCGCAGCTCGATGGCCTCGACGTCTTCCAGCGGCAGAAACTTCAGACACGCCTGGGTCAGCGTACCGGCGCCAAGTCCCATGAACAGCGCGCTTTCCGGCGCCTCATGACACAGCGCGCCAATCAGCATGGCGCGGGTGTAGTCGTATTCCAGCCAGCTCGGATCAGCGGTGAACGTGCAGCTCTGCTCGATGGCGTCGCCGAATTCCAGGAAGCGGTAATCCTCCACTTCCAGCACGCGGATCATGCCGAAGTCATCGTGAACTTCAGCCAGCACGCGCTCTACACGCTCCTCGGTCATCACTGCTCTCTTGAAAAATCGGATTGGGCGCGCGGATTGTCGGCCATGGGCACCCGGCAGGTCACGCAAATTATCGGGACGAACTGCTACCATGGCCGTCCGATCGCCCTGATTTCGAGTAGAACATGAGCCAACCCTGGAGCCCCGACAGCTGGCGGACCCTGCCCATCCAGCAACAACCCCAGTACCCCGATGCCCAGCACGTGCTGCGTGTCGAGCAGACGCTGGCCAGTTACCCGCCGCTGGTGTTTGCCGGTGAGGCCCGCGAGCTGCGTCGCCAGTTTGCCGAGGTCACCGAGGGTCGTGCGTTTCTGCTTCAGGGTGGCGATTGCGCCGAAAGCTTCTTCGAATTCTCGGCCGCGAAAATCCGCGACACCTTCAAGGTGCTGCTGCAAATGGCGATCGTCATGACCTTTGCCGCCGGCTGCCCGGTGGTCAAGGTCGGGCGCATGGCCGGTCAGTTCGCCAAGCCTCGCTCGTCAAATGACGAGACCATTGATGGTGTGACCCTGCCCGCCTATCGCGGCGACATCGTCAACGGCATCGGCTTCGATGAAAAGAGCCGCGTGCCGGATCCGGATCGCCTGTTGCAGGCCTATCACCAGTCCACCGCGACGCTCAACCTGTTGCGCGCGTTCGCCCAGGGCGGTTTTGCCGACCTGCACCAGGTGCATCAGTGGAACCTGGATTTCATCGCCGGCTCCGCGCTGTCCGACAAGTACAGCCAGCTCGCCAACCGCATCGACGAAACCCTCGCGTTCATGCGCGCCTGTGGCATGGACACCTCGCCGCAGCTGCGCGAAACCAGCTTCTTCACCGCCCACGAAGCGCTGCTGCTGAACTACGAAGAAGCCTTCGTGCGTCGCGATAGCCTGACCAACGATTTCTACGATTGCTCGGCGCACATGCTGTGGATCGGCGACCGCACCCGTCAGCTGGACGGCGCCCATGTCGAATTTCTGCGCGGGGTGAAGAACCCGATTGGCGTGAAAGTCGGCCCGAGCATGAACACCGATGACCTCATTCGTCTGATCGACATCCTCAACCCGGACAACGACCCTGGCCGCCTGAACCTGATCGCGCGCATGGGCGCCAACAAGGTCGGCGATCATTTGCCGGGGCTGATTCGTGCGGTGGAGCGCGAAGGCAAGAAGGTGCTGTGGAGCTCCGACCCGATGCACGGCAACACCATCAAGGCCAGCAGCGGCTACAAGACCCGCGACTTCGCGCAAATCCTTGGCGAGGTGAAGCAGTTCTTCCAGGTGCACCAGGCAGAAGGCACTTACGCGGGCGGCATCCACATCGAGATGACCGGGCAGAACGTCACCGAATGCATCGGCGGCGCGCGTCCGATTACTGAAGATGGCCTGTCGGACCGTTACCACACCCACTGTGATCCGCGGATGAATGCGGACCAATCACTGGAACTGGCGTTCTTGATCGCCGAGACGTTGAAGCAGGTACGGCGTTAAGACAGGCTTACGTCGAATGCGTCACTCAGGCTAAACGCCGAACTACTGTGCGTCGCCCCTTCCTTCAGGAATCGACGCAATATTGCAGGAATCGAAAACACCTCAGTCAAATGTGCTGCAACCCCGCACTGACAAACGCCACCCGCAGGCGCGCCGCACTGGCGCGCTGACAGTTGATCAACACTTCCGGCAATCCCAGCCAGTCCGCCAACCGCCTCAGATTGGTCGCCAGCGCAAACATCCCCTCTTCATCCAGCACCGGTTCTTCCTCGTCGACCGCGTGCACCGCCAGCCTTCCCGCCGCACGTTCGGCGCGCAGGTCGACACGCGCAGCGATGCGTTCGTTGTGCAGAAACGGCAGCACGTAATAGCCATACACCCGCTTGTGCGCCGGGGTGTAGATCTCCAACCTGTAGTGAAAATCGAACAACCGCTCAGTCCGGGCCCGCTCCCAGATCAGCGAGTCGAAGGGCGACAGCAAGGCGCTCGCCGTGACCTTTTTCGGCACCTTGAACTCCGGCAACACATACGCAGGCTGTTTCCAGCCCTTGACCTGAACCACCTCGATGGCGCCCTCTTCCACCAGCTCGGCCAGCCCCGCTCTGGCAGGTGCAGGGTCCTGACGGAAATAATCGCGAATGTCCTTCTCGGTGCCGACGCCCAACGCCTTGACCGCATGCAACAGCAAACCGCGCTGGGCCTGCGCTTCGCTCAACTGCGGATGATTGATGATCGACGACGGCAGCACCCGCTCAGGCAAATCGTACAGACGCTCGAAGCCGCGACGCCCGGCAACGGTCACCTCACCGGCCGCGAACAGCCATTCCAGCGCGTGCTTTTCTTCACTCCAGTCCCACCAGGGCCCGGCGCGCTCCTGACGGGTATTCAGACTCCCCGCGCCCAACGCGCCCTGATCGCGCACGGCTTGCAACACGCGAGCGATGGTGGCCTGCTGCTCGCGTCCGAACCTGGCCATCTGTTGATAAATGCCCTCGCCTTGGGACGCGCGCTGCATGCGCCAGCGCATCAGCGGGTACAACTCAACCGGCAGCAGCGACGCCTCGTGCCCCCAGTATTCGAAGAGTTTGCGTTGTCGGCCCTGGCTCCACGC
>CAURWS010000636.1:0-3155 GCA_963528485.1 uncultured Pseudomonas sp.
TTGAGTCAACGCGAAGATTGCAGATGGGGAGAAAAACGCTTTCGGCGGCTGGGGAATACTGCTTCTGCCCGGAGGGCGTAGGAGCGGCGCTTGCCCGCGATCTGCTGCGAAGCGGCCGTAAAACCAGACACCGTAATTGTGTCTGATACACCTCGTCGGGAGGGTGACTGCTGGCGCGCAGCAGATCGCGGGTAAACCTCGCTCCTACAGCCTGCGGCCAGAATCCAGAGCGAGTGTGCCGAGCTCTGGTTCATCAGTCTTTGAATGGCACGGGCGCCTGTGCCGCAATGAAGCCCTGATCACGCATCGCCTGCCAGAACCCGTCCGGCACTGGCGCATTCAATGCCGCCACGTCTTCGATAATGCGCGACGGACGGCTCGCCCCCGGAATCACCGCCGCCACCAGCGGATTGGCCAGCACGAACTGCAACGCCGCGGATTTGATGTCCACCTGATACTGCCGGGCGATTTCCTGAATGTGCGCGACCTTGTCCAGCATCGCCTGAGGCGCTTCCTGATACTCGAAGTGCTTGCCGCCCACCAACACCCCCGAACTGTAAGGGCCCCCGACCACGAACTCGGCGTTGTGCTGGCGCGCCTTGTCGAACAAGCGTTGCAGCGGCTGATCATGGTCGAGCAGTGAATAGCGCCCGGCCAGCAGGAAACCGTCAGGTTGTGCTTCACTCAAGTCCAGGGTCAGCTCGCAGGGCTCGACGCGATTCACCCCCAGGCCCCAGGCCTTGATCACGCCTTCTTCGCGCAGGCGGGTGAGGGTGCGAAACGCGCCTTTGCGGGCGACGTTGAAATGCTCGATCCACTCGTCGCCGTGGGCGTCTTGGGCCACGTCGTGAACGAAAACGATGTCCAGCCGATCGGTGTTCAGGCGTTCAAGGCTGGCGGCGATCGAGCGCAGGGTCGCGTCGGAGGAATAGTCGGTGAGGATCTTGTTCTTCAAGCCGTCGCTGAACGGGCCGCTGCGCACCTGGGTGTCGATGTCGTCGGAAATCAGCCGGCCGATCTTGGTGCTGAGGGTGTACTGATCGCGCGGCACATGGGCCAGGGCCTTGCCCAGACGCTGCTCGGAGAGGCCCGCGCCATAGATTGGCGCGGTGTCGAAATAGCGAATGCCCTGATCCCACGCCGATTGCACGGTGGCAGCGGCTTCTTCTTCGCTGATGGTGCGGAACATGTTGCCCAGTGGCGCCGCGCCGAAGCCGAGGCGGCCAATGATCTTGTCGTGCAGACTCATGAAGGTGTCCTGTCTGGCGTCATGGAGAACCGGCAAAGGTTTGCCCGGCCTGTTGTACAGATCGTGGAGTCAAGCAGGAGTTCGACCCGGTGCAGGGGATGCGCCTGACACGCCATGCAACTTTTCCCGGCCCCAGGGCTTCCAACCTTTCAGGCCGTTTCGATAATTCGGAAAGGGAGGGCAGTCGATGAGCGAACACATCGTCCATTTCCACTGTGGGGTCGATCAGGCCAGCACCGAGCATTTGCGTGATCGGTGCCTGGAGGCCATTGGCAAAGGCGCCACGGGGCTGCTGTTGAACCTGTCGACTGCGGGCGGCAGCACTGCGCTGGGCTTCACGATCTACAACTTCCTGAAATCCCTGAACGTTCCCATCCGCGCGCTCAACAGCGGCAATATCGAATCCATGGGCATCGTCATTTACCTGGCGGCCCAGGAGCGCGTGGTGTGCCCTCATTCGCGCTTTCTCATTCACCCGATGAGCTGGTACTTCAACCAGAGCTCGGTGGATCACTCGCGCATTCGCGAATATCTGCGCAGCCTGGACAACGACCTGCAGCGCTATGTGAACATCTACCTGAGCGAAACCGACGGTGCCTCGCAGCCGCTGGACATCGGTCGCTGCCTGTCGTCGGAGGAAAAGGTCATCCGCGCCGAAGACTCCATCGCCTGCGGCATCGCCCATCGGGTGGAACAACTGAAGTTCGCCGACGACGCAGTCCACTGGACGGTCAGCGGCAGCTAAGCTCAACTCACCCACATACCGGGTTGTGAGAACCCGCCTGAATGCTGAGGAACCTGCCATGCACACCCATTCACACAAGACGCCGGACGCTTTAGCCCATGGCGCTGTTGCGCCGGATGACGAAGAGGAGGAAGTGGACGTCGATAACGATCCGGGCAATGAAGACCCCGGCTCACAGTTCGACCGCGACGCGACGGTGCCGCTGATCGATCCGGACGCGTAACGGCTTTCACCCTGTGTCTTGCTCAAGCACAAACAAAAAGAGCGAGAGCTTTCGCCCTCGCTCGTTGCGCTGATCAGACGTTGATCAGGATTTACGGCCTGCGCCGCCTTGTGGCATCCCGCCTTTTTTGTTGGCATCAGGACGGTTTGCGTCGGTTGCTTTCTGCCGGTCGTTGGCAACGTTGCTGCCACCCGAAGCCTGGCCACCTTTTTTGCCTGCTTCGGAGGCTTTCTCGCGATCGTTGGAGAAGTTGCCAGGGTTCGATTTTCCGGTGTTAGCCATGATTGCTTACCTCTTGTTATGAGAAGTGCGAGTCATGTGGCTCGCACTAAATGGGATGGATCAAGCGGCACTTGGTTTAAACAATCCCGGTATTACCGGACAAACGGATGCTGGCGTTTGGCTTACTTACCGGGGATTGAACACCTCACATATGCACTTCAACCGCCAACGGCAGATGATCCGACAGGTGCGTCCAAGGCCGCGTACCGAGGATTTTCGGGTTGTGACTGGTGGCGTTGCGCAGGTACACGCGGTCCAGGCGCAGCAGCGGAAAGCGGGCGGGGTAGGTCTTGGCCAGGCGGCCATGGCTGCGTTCGAAGGCTTCGTGCAAGTACTTGCAGCGGGCCAGGCGCTTGTTGCCCTGCAATTGCCAGTCGTTGAAGTCGCCGGCGATCACCACGGGGGCGTGTTCGGGCAGGGAGTCGAGCAGGGCGCAGAGCAAGTCCAGCTGCAACTGGCGATGGCTCTCCAGCAGGCTCAGGTGCACGCAAATGGCGTGCACTTCATCGTGCCCCGGCACCTGCAACACGCAATGCAGCAGGCCACGGCGTTCGGGGCCGGTGATCGAGACGTCGAGATTGCGGTATTCGAGGATCGGGTACTTGGACAGCAGCGCATTGCCATGATGGCCGTCGGGGTACACCGCGTTACGCCCG
>CAURWS010000637.1:0-3151 GCA_963528485.1 uncultured Pseudomonas sp.
GTGTCAGGCAACGGGTGGTCACCTGACACTCTGCTATCGCGGGCAAGCGCGCTCCTACAGGGTTCGTGTGAGTCAGCCAGCCCGGTGATCGGGCTGGCTGATCGGTCGATTACAAACTGGCGATCCGTGCGTGCTGCTCGGCCAGCTTGCCCAGGGCCTGTTCGGCCTCGGTCAGCTTGGCGCGCTCCTTGGCGATGACTTCAGGCGGGGCCTTGTCGACGAAGGCGGCGTTGGACAGCTTGCCGCCCACGCGCTGCACTTCGCCTTGCAGACGCTGGATTTCCTTGTCCAGACGCGCAAGCTCGGCGCCCTTGTCGATCAGGCCAGCCATCGGCACCAGCACTTCCATCTCGCCCACTAGAGCAGTGGCGGACAGCGGTGCTTCGGCGCCAGCGGCCAGCACGGTGAACGATTCGAGCTTGGCTAGCTTCTTCAGCAGGTGCTCGTTTTCGTTCAGACGACGCTGGTCTTCGGCGCTGACGTTCTTGAGGAACAGTTGCAGCGGTTTGCCCGGGCCGATGTTCATTTCGCCACGAATGTTACGCACGCCGAGCATCAGGCCCTTGAGCCATTCGATGTCGCCTTCGGCGGCGACATCGATGCGCGCCTCGTTCGCCACCGGCCACGGTTGCAGCATGATGGTCTTGCCTTCAGCGCCGGCCAGCGGCGCCAGGCGCTGCCAGATTTCTTCGGTGATGAATGGCATGAACGGATGCGCCAGACGCAGGGCGACTTCCAGCACGCGAACCAGAGTGCGACGGGTGCCGCGTTGACGCTCGATCGGCGCGTTCTCGTCCCACAGCACCGGCTTGGACAGCTCCAGGTACCAGTCGCAGTACTGGTTCCAGATGAACTCGTACAGCGCTTGCGCGGCGAGGTCGAAACGGAACTGGTCCAGCTGACGGGTCACTTCGGCTTCGGTGCGTTGCAGCTGCGAAATGATCCAGCGATCCGGCAGCGACAGTTCGACTTCTTCGCCGTTCTGGCCGCAGTCCTCGCCCTTGTCCAGCACGTAGCGCGCGGCGTTCCAGATCTTGTTGCAGAAGTTGCGATAGCCTTCGACGCGGCCCATGTCGAACTTGATGTCACGACCGGTGGACGCCAGCGAGCAGAAGGTGAAGCGCAGGGCGTCGGTGCCGTAGCTGGCGATGCCGTCGGCGAACTCGTCGCGGGTCTGCTTCTCGATCTTCTTGGCCAGCTTGGGCTGCATCATTCCCGAGGTGCGCTTCTGCACCAGGGCTTCGAGTTCGATACCGTCAATGATGTCCAGCGGGTCAAGGACGTTGCCCTTGGACTTGGACATCTTCTGACCCTGACCGTCGCGCACCAGACCGTGCACATAAACGGTCTTGAACGGGACTTGGGCGGTGCCGTCTTCGTTTTTCACCAGGTGCATGGTGAGCATGATCATCCGGGCGACCCAGAAGAAAATGATGTCGAAGCCTGTCACCAGCACGTCGGTGGGGTGGAAGGTTTTCAGGAAATCGGTCTGCTCGGGCCAGCCCAGGGTGGAGAAGGTCCACAGGCCGGAACTGAACCAGGTGTCGAGGACATCGTTGTCCTGTTGCAGCGCAACGTCCGGACCAAGGTTGTGCTTGGCGCGCACTTGGGCTTCGTCGCGACCGACGTAGACCTTGCCCGACTCGTCGTACCAGGCCGGGATGCGATGGCCCCACCAGAGCTGACGGCTGATGCACCAGTCCTGAATGTCGCGCATCCAGGAGAAGTACATGTTTTCGTATTGTTTCGGCACAAAGGCGATGCGGCCGTCTTCAACGGCAGCGATGGCAGGCTCGGCCAGCGGCTTGGTGGAGACGTACCACTGGTCGGTCAGCCACGGCTCGATGATGGTGCCGGAGCGGTCGCCTTTCGGCACTTTCAGGGCGTGGTCGTCGACGCTGACCAACAGACCTGCGGCGTCGAAGGCTGCAACGATCTGCTTGCGCGCTTCGAAGCGGTCCAGGCCTGCGTATTCAGCTGGCAGGGCGCCGTCGATGGATTCGTTCAGCGTGCCGTCGAGGTTGAACACCTGAGCAGCGGCCAAGACGTTGGCGTTCTTGTCGAAGATGTTCAGCAGCGGCAGGTTGTGGCGCTTGCCGACTTCGTAGTCGTTGAAATCGTGGGCCGGGGTGATCTTCACGCAGCCGGTGCCAAATTCCGGGTCGCAGTAGTCGTCCGCGATGATTGGGATGCGACGACCCACCAGCGGCAGCTCGACGAACTTGCCGATCAAGGCCTTGTAGCGCTCATCGTTCGGGTTCACGGCGACGGCGGCGTCACCGAGCATGGTTTCCGGGCGAGTGGTGGCGACGATCAGGTAGTCCTGGCCTTCAGCGGTTTTGGCGCCGTCAGCCAGCGGGTAGCGCAGGTTCCACAGATGGCCTTTCTCGTCATGGTTTTCCACTTCAAGGTCGGAAATCGCGGTGTGCAGCTTGGTGTCCCAGTTGACCAGACGCTTGCCGCGGTAGATCAGGCCGTCTTCATGCAGGCGCACGAAGGCTTCTTTGACGGCTTCGGACAGGCCGTCGTCCATGGTGAAGCGCTCACGACTCCAGTCCACGGAGGAGCCCAGGCGGCGGATCTGACGGCTGATGTTGCCGCCGGACTGATCCTTCCACTCCCAGACTTTTTCGAGGAATTTTTCGCGACCCAGATCATGGCGATTCTGGCCCTGGGCTTCGAGCTGACGCTCCACCAGCATCTGCGTGGCGATACCGGCGTGGTCGGTGCCCGGCTGCCACAGGGTGTTGCGACCCTGCATGCGGCGGAAACGGATCAGGGCGTCCATGATCGCGTTGTTGAAACCGTGGCCCATGTGCAGGCTGCCGGTGACGTTCGGCGGCGGAATCATGATGGTGTACGACTCGCCCGCGCCTTGCGGAGCGAAATAGTTTTCGGACTCCCAGGTCTGGTACCAGGAAGTTTCGATGGCGTGCGGCTGGTAGGTCTTGTCCATGCGCGGCGGGAACCTGATCTGCTTTCAGTCGGAAAAGCCGGTCAGTATAGCCACAGGGGCAGCGGCAAGCCACAAGCTGTAAGCCGCAAGCTTATGAGTGGCTACCTGACGGGACTGGATCGTCTGTAGGCGCGCGCTTGCCTGCGATGGCGGTGCCTCAACCGACACGTTGTCCCAGACAAAACGCAATCGCGG
>CAURWS010000638.1:0-3138 GCA_963528485.1 uncultured Pseudomonas sp.
TTCAGGAACAGGGTAGGGGCAAAGTGATGGAAATAGCCGATCCGTTTGGCAATCGCATCCGGTTTTGTGAGTTGTCGGCGGATTGATCACACCCACGCGCTGAATCACTCCGAGCGCGGGAGGTCATTAGCTTTACAGAACTGACCTCACTGGAGACCCGACATGCAGACACTCACAGGCGGATGCCTCTGCGGCGAGGTACGCATCATCACCTCCGGCCAACCCTACCGCGTCGGCATCTGCCACTGCCTGGACTGCCGCAAACACCACGGCGCGCTATTCGGCGCCTCGGCGATTTTCCCGCAGGAGGCAGTGACCATCGAAGGCGAGACCCACAGTTACGCGGGGCGGCATTTCTGTCCTCGCTGTGGCTCGTCAGTGTTTGGCCGCAGCGAAGACGAAATCGAAGTGCATCTCGGGGCACTGGACGCCCCCGATCAATTCGAGCCCACCTACGAACTGTGGACCGTGCGCCGTGAGTCGTGGCTGCCGGCCTTCCCGCTCAGTCGCCACTACGCACGTGACCGTGAGCGCGACGAGCGTTCAGAGGGCTAGCCGCAGGCTTCACTTCACCAAGCGCTTTTCCTTCGAAGGCCGATAGCCGAAGTATGAGCTGTAGCACTTGCTGAAGTGGCTCGGCGAGACGAACCCGCAAGCCACCAGCACTTCGACCTGGGACAGTTCGGTGTGCTGCAGCAGGCGTCGGGCCTCGGTGATGCGCAGTTCCAGGTAGTAACGCTGCGGGGTGGTGCCCAGTTGCTCCTTGAACAGGCGCTCGATCTGCCGCCGAGAGCGTCCGGCGTAGACGGCCAGTTGCTCCATTTCCAGCGGTTCTTCAAGGTTGGCGTCCATGAGCTTGACCACTTCCTTGAGTGGCGCGCTGACGGTGATGTGGCGGCTGGGCTTGATGCGCCGGTAACGCGACTCTTCGAAAGAGAGGATGTCCTCGATGCCTTCGACCAGCGCCTTGTCGTGCAGCGCTTTGATCCACTCCAGCGCCATGTGGAACGCCCCCGACGGGCTCGACGCGGTGAGTCGCCCGCGATCGACCACGAAGGGTTCGCTGGTGACGTGGGTGACTTTGGAAATCTCGGCCAATGCCGGGCGGTGCTCAGGGTGGATTGCGCAACGGTAGCCTTCCAGCAGGCCTGCCGCGCCAAGGAACCACGCGCCGTTCCACAACCCGGCCAGGGTCAGGCCCAGTTCGGACGCGGTGATCAGCAGGTTGATCAGCTCCTCGTTGGCTTTGAGCTCGGTGCGATAGCCGCCGCAGATGACCAGCAGATCGAGGTCTTTCAGCGCAGGCAATTCAAGCTTGGCATCGGGTCGGATGACCAGGCCCAGGTCGCTGACGACTTCGCCTTCCTGCAGGCCGAAAGTGCGCGAGGTGAACAGCTTGGGGCGCAACAGGTTGGCCGTGACGATGGTGTCCAGCACCTGGGTGAAGGCTGGCAGTGAAAAATGCTCGAGCAGCAGAAAGCCTGCCCGGGTGGTTGCACAGGGTGCGTTTTTATTGTCGTCCAGGTAACGAAGGTTCTTGCCCTTCATGCCCCCACTGAACTCTCGTCTTTCGCTCAACGTCTGCCTCGGGTACTGAAAAAGGCGGCTCCGTGCGCTCTATTGAAGCGCCTGGAGCCACTCACGCTGCAACGCCCTGTCCCCTACGCCAGCTGAAAGCCGTGGGCGAGCGGATCTCGATCGTCGACAAAAATGGTGTTGTGGCCGGTCACTCGGGCCCAGCCGGTGATGCTGGGTTTCATGCCGTCGAAGTCGCCGACTTTGCTGCTCGCCTCGACTTTGCCCTCGTAGAGAGTACCGATCAAACTCTCGTGCCGGTAGGTGTCGCCCACTTTGAGGCGGCCCTTGCCGAACAGCTGCGCCATTCTGGCCGAGGTGCCGGTGCCGCCGGGCGAACGATCGATCGCCTTGTCGCCGTAGAACACCGCGCAACGACCGTGGGCCGTGGCGTTTTTTGGTTTGTCGCACCAGATGACGTGATGCACGCCACTGATGCGGCTGTTTTCGGGATGCACCGGGTTGCTGAGGTGTGCCAGTGCCGCGCGCAACTTGACGCTCAACCCGACGATGTCGGCGGTATTTTGCCCTTCCAGCCCTGGCCAGTTTTCCTGAGGCTCGACCACGGCGTAGAAGTTGCCGCCGTAGGCGATGTCGGCTTTCAGCGTGCCCACGCCCGGCACATCTACCTCGACATCAGCGCTGTGCAGGTAGCTGGCGACGTTGTGCAGGCTGACCGACGAGACGTGCTCGCCTTGCAGGGTGTAGACCACGTCAACGCGCCCTGCCGGGGTTTCGATGGCCAGCTTGCCCGGCTCGCGCGGCGTGATCAGCCCTTCTTCGATGACCACTGTCGACAGGCCAATCGTGCCCGCGCCGCACATGGGCAGGCAGCCGCTGACTTCGATGAACAGCGCGCCGAAGTCGCAATCGTCCCGGGTCGAGGGGTAGATGATCACGCCCGACATGACGTCATGGCCGCGAGGCTCGAACATCAGCGCGGTGCGCACCCAGTCGTGATCGCGTACGAAAATCTCGCGGCGCTCGGCCATGGACACCGAAGGCAGCAGCGGCCCGCCCCCGGCAACGACGCGCACCGGGTTGCCGCAGGCGTGGGAATCGATACAGAAAAAACTACGTCTCATGGGCGAAATCCTTCAGACCATTTTGCTAGGCGAATGACGCTGCAATGCGCCGCGAGACAACCGGTCGAGCAACAGCGCGATAGCAACGATAGCCAGGCCAGCACGCAACCCCAGGCCCATTTCCATGCGCGACAACCCGCGCGTCACTTCAGCCCCCAGGCCACCGGCGCCCACAAGCCCTGCCAGCACGACCATGGCCAGCGACATCAGAATGCACTGGTTCAGCCCCACCAACAGGGTCGGTGCGGCAATCGGTAGTTCGATCTTGAACAGGATGTCCCGAGGCGATGCGCCAGACGCCTGGCCCAGTTCCAGCAGGTCCTTGGGCAGTTGTTTGAACGCCAGGGTGGTCAGGCGCAGCATTGGCGGGATGCCGTAGACGATGGTGGCGATGATCGCCGGTACGCGGCCGAGGCTGAACAGGATCACGGCCGGAATCAGGTACACCCACGGCGGCACGGTCTGCATGATGTTGAGA
>CAURWS010000639.1:0-3136 GCA_963528485.1 uncultured Pseudomonas sp.
ATGCAATACAGCCCCGGCAAACGCCCCGGCAGGCGCTGCACGCGGCTCAGGCCGATGCCTTCCTCGGTCCAGATCGCGCACATCGCGTCGCTGAAGCTGTCATCGCCCAGCGCCGTGACATAATCCACCTGCGCCGCTGAGCCCAGCAGGCGTGACAGGTAAACCGCCGTGTTCAGCGTGTCGCCACCGAAGCTCTGCTTGAGCGTGCCGTTGGCATGCTGCTGCAGCTCGATCATGCATTCGCCGATCAGGGCAACGCGGGGGTGATTGTGGCTGACCAGTTCGCTCATCACAGGCTCCCTTCAGAAGTAGGTGGCAAAGGTTTCGATCACCGCCAGATCGTCGCCGACCAGGCAGCCGGTGCGCCATTTGTCGAAGGTCAGGCAAGGGTGCGAGGTGCCGAAAGAGATGATGTCGCCGATCTTCAGATCGACGCCCGGTGCGACGGTCATGAATGCGTGCTGATCCATCACGGCGGTCACTTTGCAAGCGCTGACGTCATCGCCTTGCGCTGGCACAAGACCTGGCGTGTAGCGTTTGATCGGGTTCGGCATGCCGGCGTCGAAAGCCACATCGCGCTTGCCCAGTGCGATCACGGCAAAGCCCGGTTCCGGCATCGACTGCACGTGGGCCCAGACTTCCAGGGCCGGTTGCAGGCCTTCGCTCAGGTCATGACGACGATCCAGCACGCAGCATTGGGCTTCTTTATAGATGCCGTGGTCGTGCACCACGTAGCTGCCGGGGCGCAACACAGCGAGGAAACGGTCGCGCACCTGCTGCTTGTCAAACTCTTCGGCGATCAGGTCGTACCACGCCGAGCCCGATGCGGTGACAATCGGACGATCCAGCGCGAACGCGCCCTTGTCCTGCAAGGTCACCGCCAGGCTGACCAGGGAGGTTGCGAACGCACGAATGCCGGCGATGGCCTTGTCGCCATGAATCACGCCTTCGTAGCCTTCGATGCCGGTGAGTTTCAACGCCGGTTGCGCCGCGATGGCGTCGGCCAGGGCCATGACTTCGGCTTCGCTGCGGCAACCGCAACGCCCGCCCACCACGCCGTATTCGATCATCACGTTGAGTTGCACGCCGCGGCTTGCGAAGAACTCGCCCAAGGCTTTGACGTTGTCCGGATGATCGACCATGCAGTGGAAGTCGAACATCGAGTCGCTGAGCATCTGCGCGATGATCGCCATGTTCGGCGTGCCGACCAGTTGGTTGGCCATCAGCACGCGACGTACGCCGTGGGCGTAGGCTGCGCGGGTCTGGGTGGCGGTGGCCAGGGTCATGCCCCAGGCGCCGTGCTGCAGCTGACGCTGGAACAGCGCCGGGACCATGCTGGTCTTGCCGTGGGGGGCCAGTTCGGCGCCGCTGTCGCTGACGAATGTCTGCATCCAGCGCAGATTGTGTTCCAGCGCTTTATCGTGGATGACCAGCGCAGGCAGGCTGACATCGCGAACCAGTTGGTCGCCCGGCTTGGCGGTGCCTTTCTCGACGACGGCGTCCTTGTTTACGGTGGCAGTGCTCATGTCTGTTCTCCGGAATTCTTGTTCGTGTGCAAATGACGGCTGACGAACCGTCAATCGTTGACCCGGCGCGCCAGGCCGTTCGCGCTGTCGATCAGCACGCGCCGGTAATGTTCATAATGGGCCTTGGCGTCGGCCCGAGGCGCGACGATGCACAGGGTGGCGATGCAAATGCCCTGTTTGTCCTTGACCGGTGCAGCGAAACAATGGGTAAAGGTGTCGGCGATGCTGTTGAAGGAAAAGAAGCCTTCGGCATGGGCCGTGCGGATTTCACTGAGGAAGGTTTCCAGCGGCAGGCGTTGGCCGTCCGGCAGGATGAAGTCCTCGGGGTCGATCAGGTCGACAATCGCCTGATCGCTCAAATGGCCCAGCAGCAGACGGCCGGAAGCGGTCCACGGGATGGGCGCGTCTTCGCCGATATCAGAGGAAATCCGGAAGTGGCGGGCGCCCTCTTTCATCAGCGCGACAGTGTATTTGCGACCGTTGAGCAGGCACATCTGCGCGGTTTCGCGGGTCTGCTCGACGATTTCGCCCAAGCTGACTTCGGCTTCACGGGTGAAGTCGAAATGGCGCAAATGCGCCTGCCCGAGAAAATACAGCTGACGGCCCAGGTAGACGTGCCCTTCCTTGCCCACGCTTTCCAGAATGCGCCGCTCAAGCAGCGACGCGACCAGCTCATAGACCGTCGATTTCGGGCTGCCGATACCGCTGGCAATTTCGTTCGGGCGCAGGGGCGTGCCCGTTTCCTTGAGGAAATCGAGAATATCGAACGCCCGGTCCAGACCACGGGCCCGGCGCTTGATGGTGTCTTCGGTCATAACAGCAGCTCCAAGCTGAGCGGCGGGGGTGCTTCAAGCACCTTTACCTTTAGAAAAAGTCGCCAGTTTTTAGCTTCAAGCGACAAGTTTCAAGCCGCGCGTGTATCGTCTTGACTCACGCGCTTAGCTTGCAGCTTGCCGCTTATAGCTGCCTCATTTCTGCTTATATGCGATGCAGTCGATCTCGACCTTGCAGTCGACCATCATGTTCGCCTGCACGCAGGCGCGGGCCGGAGCGTGCTCGGGTTTGAAGTACTCGCCGAACACCTTGTTGAAGCTCCAGAAGTCACGCGGATCTTCCAGCCAGACGCCCACGCGCACCACGTCTTCCAGGCCATAACCGGCCTCTTCGAGAATGGCCACCAGGTTCTGCAGGGTCTTGTGGGTTTGCTCGACGATGCCGCCCACAATGATTTCGCCATTCTCGGCGGGCACCTGGCCGGACACGTGCAGCCAGCCATCGGCCTCGACAGCGCGGGCGAAAGGACGTGGCTGGCCGCCACCTGCGGTGCTACCTGCGCCGTAACGAGTAATGCTCATGAAATATCTCCTTTGATTGAGCGCTTAAAAACGAATGTTCTTGAGGAATTCTGCGAGGCGCGCCGACTTCGGCTGCTCGAACAGGGTTTTGGGTGGGCCTTGCTCCTCGATGCGGCCCTGGTTCATGAAGACGATCTGGTCGGACACCTCGTAGGCGAAGCGCATCTCGTGGGTCACCAGCAACATGGTCATGCCCTCTTCGGCCAGGCCCTTGATCACGCTGAGCACCTCGCCGACCAGCTCAGGATCCAGCGC
>CAURWS010000640.1:0-3134 GCA_963528485.1 uncultured Pseudomonas sp.
GCTGTGGCCGATGCGGAACGGCACTTTCTGCGTGCGCTCCAGGGTATCGGCCAGCTCCATGGACGTGGTCCATTCATTCTCCAACTCTTCCCGAGCACGCTGCGGATTGACCTGCAATGCGTCGAGCACGGCATCCATCGCGCCGAACATCTGCTTGGTCGAATCGAATACGCCCAACGAATCGAACGCAAATTTGTAGTCGGTCATGCCGGTGGTGACGTTATGGGCGCGCAAGGTCACCGTCTGCGCCAAGCCTACGACATCCGACGCCGTTTCCCGCGCACGCATCAGCAACCCCGGATTGCGCTTCTGCGGCATGGCGCTGCTGGTGTATGTCTTTTCCTCATCCAGCAGCAGCCATGGGCGAATCTGATGGTATTGGGTATGAATGTCACCAATCAATGCGCCTACGCGAATAGCCGATGACGATGCGATGTTGGCCGCTTCGATCGGGATGTCGTAGGTCGACACCTGACTGGAATCCAGGGAGTTTTCACGCACAGCATCAAATCCCAACAGCTCGGCCATGCGTTCGCGGCTAAGCGGATAGGCCGAATTGGCCAGAACGGCGGTGCCCATCGGGCTCTGGTTCAAACGCTGATACAGCTCACGAATGCGCTGGCCATCGCGGTCAAATGCCGCTTCGAATGCCAGCAAATAATGCGCGTAGGTGATCGGCATCGCCTGTACGCCGTTGGTATAGGCCGGGATCAGCGTATCGACGTTCTTGTCCGCCAGATCCAGCAGGCGCTTGCGCGTGGCATTCAGGGCTTCGCTGTAGGCGAGCACGTCGGATCGCAGCTTGGCCAGACGATAAGTGGCGAGCATGTCCTGACGGCTGCGACCGGAGTGAATCAGCGAAGCTTCGGGGCCGATCTTGTCGGTCATGATCTGCTCCAGCTGCAGCACGTCGCCGGGGCGCTTGCCGTTGGGCTGATCGGCCTGATCAATGGCGTAACGCACGCCGGTGGCGATCTTCTGGCCCATCTCTGGCTTGACGATCCCCTCTTCGGTCAGCATGACAATCGAGGCCTTGTTAATGCGGTTCAGCCAGGAAAACTGGCTCTCACCCTTGCTGTCCCGGGCCTTGGATTTGTCGACCGTCGCGCCGATTTTCGCAGCCTGGGCGGCGCACTGCTCGGTCGTCGCGCAGGGCAGCTCGGCGGTATTGGCCGCATAGGCGCCGTAGCTGTTGAACAGCGCGAACGCGACAGCCAGGTGGATGAGGTTTTTTCTTGTGGGCATTTCAGGCTCCGTTACGGCGATGGCAGGGGGTGAAGGTTGTCGGGATGTTGCTGAACAGGGTCAAAGCAGTGGCAACGTGTAACTGACGATCACGCGGTTCTGGTCGATGTTGTTGCCGCCGTTGCTGCGGTAGGTGCCGTTGCGCCACTTCAGCTCGAAGTTTTTCAGCACGCCGCTCTGGAAAACGTACGCGATGTCGGTGTTGCGCTCCCACTCGGTGCCTTCCTTGTTGCCCCGCGCGAAGTTGTCGCCCTGCAGGTAGCGGGTCATGAAGCTCAGGCCCGGCAGCCCGACGGCAGCGAAGTCATAGTCGTAGCGGGCTTGCCACGAGCGCTCTTCAGGGTTGGCGAAATCGGGTGAGATCATCACGTAGTTGACGAGGAAGGAGTCGGTGCCCGCAAGGTGTGGGAAGCCGGTTTCGCCGCTCATCTTCTGATAGGCAACGCCAAAGCCGTGGCCACTGATGTTGTAGGTGAAACGCGCGCCGACAGCGGTGTTGTCGACGTTGGTGTTGCCGTCCTTGAGCGAGCGCGCATAACGCAGATCGCTCTTGATTGACTGCGACTCGCCCAGCGCAAAGCTGTGCAGCAGCGTGACGATGTGCTGCTTGTAGTTGTTCTCCAGGCCACCGTAGTTGTAGGAAGTGGTCAGCCCCTTGGTCCAGTTGTAACTGGCGCTGGCGAAATCGAACTTGTCGCTGGGACGACCCCCCTTGATGCCTTTGCCATCGGCTTCGATGTCTTCGTGACCGCTGTCGTTGCGCTCGGTGTTGCGGGTCAGCCGCCCGACATTGAGGGTCATGTCAGTGATGTCTTTTGAGGTGACCTGCGCACCCCGAAAAGTCTGTGGCAACAGGCGTCCGTCGTTGGGCAAGACAGTGGGCAACTTCGGCAACAGCGTACCCACGCGAAGCACGCTCTTGGAGAAACGCGCTTTGGCCGTCACACCTGCACGGCCGTAGTCGTCCGGGGCCTTTTCGTCACCCACCGGAAGCAGACCGCTGTTGCGTCGCTGCGGCCCCGAGTCCAGCTTCAGGCCAAACAGGCCAATGGCATCGACACCAAAGCCGACCGTGCCTTCGGTGAATCCGGATTCGTAATTGAGTATCAGGCCCTGGGCCCATTCGTCGCGCTTGGACTGACTCGCGCCGTCTTGGCGGTAATCGCTGTTGAAGTAGAAGTTGCGCAGCTCAAGTTCAGCTTTGCTGTCTTCGAGAAAATCGGCTTCGGCAAAGCCGGGAAAGGTCAGGCTCAGTCCGAGGGCAGCCGCAGACGTGAGGCCGAGAGATACAGGGCTTTTGTGCATTTTTATTCCCGCATGGCATAGCGTTTTTTATTGGATTTATTCGGTGGTACCCGGAAGCGTCAACGCCTCCCGGGCCACTGAAAAAAGCTTACGCGGCAGGAATACCAATTAAAAATATATAGTTACTACCCACTCAAGACTTTCTGGATATGCGAGTGGCGCAGGCAAAAAAACACCCCTGAATGAGGGGTGTCTTTTTAATCGCTGTTTGACTCGACCGGCTTACTGCCCCGCCTGACTCAACTCCAGCTGACCATCCTTGTTGACCGGAATCTGGCTGCCCGGATCACGATCCATACGCACCTGGCCGACTTTGTCGTTGAGCTTGTACTTCACGTTGTAGCCCACGACCTTGTCGCTGATGTCATTGACGGTGTTGCAGCGGGTTTCAGTGGTGCTGTAGGTGTCGCGGTTCTGCATGCCTTCCTGAACCTTGTTGCCGGCATAACCACCGCCAACCGCACCGGCGACCGTGGCGATTTTCTTGCCGTTACCACCACCGACCTGGTTACCGAGCAGACCACCGGCCAGCGCACCGACGACCGTACCGACGATCTGGTGCTGGTCCTTGACCGGTGCGCGGT
>CAURWS010000641.1:0-3128 GCA_963528485.1 uncultured Pseudomonas sp.
TCCTGATTCAGCACGCCACGGCGCAGGCCGGCAGCGATGCACACCACGCCATCGAGCCGGTTGTCAGAGACAAAGTCGCGCCACAGGGCGGGTACATCAAGCTCGTCCTGAGGCGTGACCACGTTGGCCGAGGTGTTGTGCACGCCGTCCTGATAAAAGAACAACCGCACGATGTCGTGCCCACCGCAGAGCACGGCCTGCGCGAACAGCAGGGCGCGGCGCGAGGAGGCTGCGTGGGCGGGTGAATACAGGGCGATGGCGAACTTCATGGACGGCTCGGTCAGCGGGTGGCAGGAGTGAATGGGGCCAATGATAAAGAATTCAAAGACGCGAGACAGCAAAAAGCCCGCCGAAGCGGGCTTTTTGTTGAGTCAGGCGTCCAATCAGTCGCGGCTGCTGCCCATGATGCCGAAGATCTGCAACAGGCTGATGAACAGGTTGTAGATCGATACATACAGGCTGATGGTAGCCATGATGTAGTTGCGCTCACCGCCGTGGATGATGGCGCTGGTCTGGAACAGGATGCACACCGAGGAGAACAGCACGAAGCCTGCGCTGATCGCCAGTTGCAGCCCGCTGATCTGGAAGAACATGCTCGCCAGCACCGCCGCCAGCAGGACGAAGAAGCCTGCGGTGATGAAGCCGCCGAGGAAGCTCATGTCCTTGCGGGTGATCAGCACGTAAGCCGACAGGCCGCCGAACACCAGAGCCGTCATCGCGAAGGCCGAAGAAACGACTTCAGCGCCGCCCTGCATGCCCAGGTAACGGTTGAGGATCGGGCCGAGGATGAAGCCCATGAAGCCGGTCAGGGCAAACGCCGACACCAGACCCCACGCCGAATCGCGCAGTTTGTTGGTGAGGAAGAACAGACCGTAGAAGCCGATCAGCACCACGAAGACGTTCGGGTAGCGCACGTGCATCTGCTGTGCAACGAACGCCATGATGCCGCTGAAGGCAAGGGTGAGGGCCAGAAGGCCGTAAGTGTTGCGCAGGACGCGGCTAACCTCTAGCTGCTCGACCTGCACGCGATTGACTGCGTAATCCTGTTCGCGCATGGCGCTACTCCTGGTGGTGGGAATCGTGATTTGAAATCTCAAGTTGCAAAGATCATAACAGAGCCGCAGAGACGTGCGAGTCAGAGAGTTTGACAGCTTGTTTCATTACGGTATTATGGCGCCCGCAACGCAATAGGAGGTATGGCCGAGTGGTTTAAGGCAGCAGTCTTGAAAACTGCCGACTGTAACAGGTCCTAGAGTTCGAATCTCTATGCCTCCGCCATATCCAGACGACAAAGCCCTGATTATTCAGGGCTTTGTCGTTTCTGGCTCCTGTGGATGAAAGACCGCTACCCCTACCACCCAGCGCCCTTCACCGCATCCTGCGCCAGCGGATGCAGCTCTGTCCCGCGATTGGCTGCCTGCAACGCCACCAGCTCTTTGCGCATGCCCGGTGTCCAGAACATCTGGATATGATTGCGTACGCCGAGTACGGCAGCCTGCTCATCAGGTTCGGTGGCGAAGTATTTGGCGATCTGGTTGGCCATTTTGATCAGGTTGGCGTCGCTCATCGGCGTACCTCGGCTTTGTCGGCGTGACGGGCCTGGCGGCGCTCGTCGAGCAGGCGTTGTTGTTCCTCGCTGAAGGCCTGGTAGCGTTTTTGCCACTCGGAAGGGTGGTAGACGCGGCTGACTTCCACGGCGGTGACCTTGTACTCCGGACAGTTGGTGGCCCAGTCGGAGTTGTCCGTGGTGATCACATTGGCGCCGGATTCGGGGAAGTGGAAGGTGGTGTACACCACGCCCGGTGCCACGCGTTCGGTGACCCGTGCGCGCAGCACGGTCTGGCCGGCGCGGCTGCCGATGCCGACCCAGTCGCCTTCGTTGATGCCACGGCCTTCGGCGTCGGTGGGGTTGATTTCCAGGCGGTCTTCTTCGTGCCAGGCGACGTTTTCGGTGCGTCGGGTCTGGGCGCCGACGTTGTACTGGCTGAGGATGCGGCCGGTGGTGAGCAGCAGCGGATAGCGCGCATTGACCTTCTCCTCAGTGGGCACGTAGCCGGTGAGCATGAAGCGTCCTTTGCCGCGCACGAACTGCTCGATGTGCATGGTCGGTGTGCCATCCGGCGCCGCTTCGTTGCACGGCCATTGCAGGCTGCCGTGGGCGTCCAGCGCGGCGTAGCTGACGTTGCTGAAGGTCGGGGTCAGGCTGGCGATTTCATCCATGATTTGCGATGGATGTGCGTAGTTCATTGGGTAACCCAGTGGGTCCATGACCTTGCGCACCCGCGAGATGCGCCGCTCGGCGTTGGTGAAGGTGCCGTCTTTCTCCAGGAACGAGGCGCCCGGCAGGAACACATGAGCGAACTTCGCGGTTTCGTTAAGGAAAATATCCTGCACGACCACGCATTCCATCGCGGACAGGGCGGCGGTGACGTGCTGGGTGTTCGGGTCGCTCTGGGCGATGTCTTCGCCCTGGCAGTACAGGCCCTTGAATTGCCCGGCCAGCGCCGATTCGAACATGTTGGGAATGCGCAGGCCCGGGTCGGGTTGCAGGGTGACGTTCCACGCCTGTTCGAACTGAGTGCGCACGACTTCGTTGGAGATGTGCCGATAGCCCGGCAATTCATGGGGGAAGGAGCCCATGTCGCACGAGCCCTGCACGTTGTTCTGCCCACGCAGCGGGTTCACGCCCACGCCTTCGCGGCCGATGTTGCCGGTGGCCATGGCCAGGTTGGCGATCCCCATGACTGCCGTGCTGCCCTGGCTGTGTTCGGTAACACCCAGGCCGTAATAAATAGCGGCGTTCCTGGCGCTGGCGTAGAGGCGGGCGGCGGCGCGGATGTCGGCAGCCTCCACGCCGCAGATCAGGCCCAGCACTTCCGGCGAGTTTTCCGCGCGGCTGACGAACTCGCTCCAGCGGGCGAAATCATTGCCTTCGCAGCGGGCATCGATGAACGGCTGATCGAGCAGGCCTTCGGTGACGATCACGTGGGCGAGGGCGTTGAGCATCGCCACATTGGTGCCGGGGCGTAGCGCCAGGTGCAACTTGGCGCGCGCATGGACCGAGTCCACCAGGTCGATACGGCGAGGGTCGATGACGATCAGTTGTGCGCCTTCACGCAGACGACGCT
>CAURWS010000642.1:0-3126 GCA_963528485.1 uncultured Pseudomonas sp.
ACTCTTGGTGCCGATTGCCTTCACCGTCGCGCGCCGGGTCGGCGTTTCGATTCTGATGGTCGGTCTGCCGATGGTCGCCGGTCTGTCGGTGGTTCACGCCCTCGTTCCGCCGCACCCGGCGGCAATGCTGGCCGTACAGGCGTATCAGGCCTCGGTGGGCCAGACCCTGTTTTACGCGATCCTGATCGGCATCCCGACCGCCATCATCGCCGGCCCCCTCTACGCCAAATTCATCGTCCCGCACATCCATCTGCCCGATGAGAACCCGCTGGCCAAGCAATTTCTGGAGCGCGAGCCACGCAAGCAGCTGCCAGGCTTCACCATCACCATGGCGACCATTCTGCTGCCGGTTTTCCTGATGTTGCTGGGCGGCTGGGCCAACCTGCTGTCGACGCCAGGCAGTACTTTCAACAGCTTCCTGCTGTTCATCGGCAACTCGGTGATCGCCCTGCTGCTGGCGACCTTGCTGAGTTTCTGGACACTGGGCATTGCTCAGGGCTTCAATCGTGATTCAATTCTCAGATTCACCCAGGAATGCCTGGCCCCGACCGCCAGCATCACGCTGCTAGTGGGCGCTGGCGGCGGCCTGAACCGGATTCTGGTCGACAGTGGCGTGACCAATGAAATCGTCGGCCTGGCCCAGGACTTTCACCTCTCGCCGTTGTTGATGGGCTGGCTGTTCGCCGCGTTGATGCGCGTTGCCACAGGCTCGGCGACGGTGGCGATGACCACCGCATCGGGCATCGTCGCGCCGGTGGCCATGGGCCTGGGTTATCCGCATCCGGAACTGCTGGTGCTGGCGACAGGGGCGGGTTCGGTGATCTTTTCCCACGTCAACGACGGCGGATTCTGGCTTATCAAGGAGTACTTCAACATGACCGTGGCACAGACCTTCAAGACCTGGACGGTACTGGAAACGCTGATCTCGGTGATCGCATTCGTCCTCACCCTGGGTCTGGCGCAGGTGCTCTGAGTGGACATTCTTTATCAGATCCGCGCCCGTCAGGAGTCCTTCAGCGCAGGCGAAGGCCGCATCGCCAGGTTGATTCTGAGCGATGTTGCCTTCTCGGCCAGCGCCAGCCTCGACGAACTCGCCGCCCGCGCCGAAGTCAGCAGCGCCACGCTGTCGCGCTTCGCCCGCACGGTCGGCTGCAAGGATCTGCGCGACCTGCGCCTGCAACTGGCCCAGGCCAGCGGCGTTGGCAGCCGCTTTCTCAAACCGGAACAGGCGCCGGAGCAATCGGCGTTTTTCAGCCAGATCGTCGGTGACATCGAATCGACCCTGCGCCAGCACCTGGCAGGTTTCGACGACACCCGCTTCAAGGCCGCCGTCACCCTGCTCACCCCGGCGCGCATGATCCACAGCTTCGGCATGGGCGGCTGTTCGAGCCTGTGCAGCGAAGAACTGCAGACCCGTCTGGTGCGCCTGGGTTACCCCATTGCCGCCTGCCGGGACCCGGTGATGATGCGCCTGATCGCCGCGACCCTGGGCCCGGACCACAGCCTGATCGTCTGCTCCCTGAGCGGGCTCACGCCGGAATTGCTGGACGCCGTGACCCTGGCCCGCAGCTACGGCGCCAAGATCCTCGCCATCACCCTGCCCGGCTCACCGCTGGCAGCGTTGGCCGACGTGCTGCTGCCCTTGCAGATCGCCGAAACCAACTTCATCTACAAACCCACGGCGGCGCGCTACGGCATGCTGCTGACGCTCGACGTGCTGGCCACGGAGCTGGCGCTGATCGCCCCTGACGACAATCAGGAGCGCCTGCGCCGCATCAAGCTGGCCCTCGACGATTACCGCGGCGGCGACGACGGCCTGCCGCTTGGAGACTGAACCATGCTTTACGACCTGATCATTCGCGACGCGCTGGTGATCGACGGCAGCGACACCCCCGGCGTGCGTACCGACGTGGCCATCGCCGAGGGGCGCATTCAGCGCATTGGCGACCTGAGCGGCGTATCGGCTCGCGAAGACATCAACGCGGCCGGTCGGGTGCTGGCGCCGGGCTTCATCGACGTGCACACCCACGACGACACGGTGGTGATCCGCCAGCCCGAAATGCTGCCGAAAATCACCCAGGGGGTGACTACGGTCATCGTCGGCAACTGCGGCATCAGCGCGTCCCCGGTGATCCTGGCAGGCGACCCGCCGGACCCGATGAACCTGCTGGGCCCGGCCAAGGCCTTTGCCTATCCGCGCTTCAGCGACTATCGCAACGCCGTGGACAAGGCGCGTCCGGCAGTCAACGTCGCGGCCCTGATCGGCCATACCGCCTTGCGCAGCAATCATCTGGACGATCTGTTCCGTACCGCCAAACCGGATGAAATCAGCGCCATGCGCGAACAGTTGCGCCAGAGCCTGGAAGACGGCGCGCTGGGCCTGTCGACCGGTTTGGCCTACGCCTCGGCGAACGCCGCCGAAACCGACGAGGTCAAGCAACTGGCCGAGGAACTGACAGCCTTTGGCGCGGTGTACACCACTCACCTGCGCAGTGAATTCGAACCGGTGCTGGAAGCGATGGACGAGGCGTTCGACATCGGCCGCCACGCGAAATCGCCCGTAGTGATTTCCCACATGAAATGCGCCGGCGCTGGTAACTGGGGTCGCAGTCCTCAACTGTTGGCCTCGCTGGAAAAAGCCGCGCTGACCCACCCGGTCGGCTGCGATTGCTATCCCTATGCGGCCAGCTCATCGACGCTGGATTTGAAGCAGGTCACTGACGCCTTTCGCATCACCATCACCTGGTCGACCCCGCACCCGGATCAGAGCGGTCGCGACTTGAAAGACATCGCTGCCGACTGGGGCCTGTCCCTGCTCGACGCTGCCCGCCAGCTGCAACCGGCGGGCGCGGTGTATTACGGCATGGATGAGAACGATGTGCAGAACATCATGAAACACCCACTGTCGATGATCGGCTCGGACGGGCTGCCGGAAGACCCTTTCCCGCATCCACGTCTGTGGGGCGCATTCCCCCGCGTGCTGGGGCATTTCAGTCGCGACCTTGGGCTGTTCCCGCTGCACCGGGCCATCCATAAGATGACCGGCCTGACCGCCAGCCGCTTCGGCCTGCATGACCGCGGTTTCGTGCGCGAAGGGTATTGGGCGGATCTGGTGCTGTTCAACGC
>CAURWS010000643.1:0-3120 GCA_963528485.1 uncultured Pseudomonas sp.
CCACAGCTCGGAAGATCAACGCAAATGTAAGGTCCGCGACCTGGCGCAACTGCTGACGAGTTTGCATAGATCTCTGTATGGAGACCTTTCTTCATGAGCCAGCGATACCGCTCCGCATCCTTGCGCAGCGCCTCGTTATCGGCCTTGAGATGGTCGCGCTCGGCCTGGATCGCTCTTCCGTCCGAATCCGACCATGCCAACTCTGCTGACTCCATCTCAAGGCGTGACTTCAGCGAGTCAATCTCCGCGATCAGATCCATAACCGTATGGCAGTGCATGTGCAACCAAAGGGCATCCTTGGCTTCTTCATGCTCGTAGGACTTTTCGGGCTGATCTTCAAGTTCGCGGACAGCCTCAGCCAGCGCCTTCAATGCTTTTATGTCGGTCATTTGCACTTCGCTCCTGCGGCTTCGATTGCCTCCACAACATCAGGCGCGTAATACATATAGCCTGGCTCCTCGCTCGGCAGCTCAATCACCAGCGCTTCTCGAGAGGAACGCCAGCCCAGCCAAAGCCAATCGACTGATCTCACCTCATACACCCCGTCCTGCTTGCCGATAGGCAGTTCGCAGGAGTCGGCCCACACCTCAAACTCTTCCCGCATTTTCTCGATGCTCATTTGAACAAAGCCCCCTGCTGAGCAGGCGCAGTCACCCGCTGAACTTTGTGGTGAAAGCCATAACCGGCTACCACGACGATGATGGTCAGGACGATCCAGATTCGGCTGGTAGTCATGAGATAGCCCTCCCGTGGTTTGGATGGAATCCGTATTCCTTGTCGGCGGCGGCGCGGGCTTTTGCGGCATCGTTCAAGTCATGAAAAAGACCCAGATGGACAGTGCGACCGTTGACACGAATTCCTGCTTGCCACCGACCCAACTGTTTGTGCCAGGTGACGCCATGCACTCCACTAGTGTTGAGGGCCGACATAGGCTTGTTGCGGGACTGATCGGTGGAGTCGGCGAGTCTCAGGTTCGAGGGCCGGTTATCGTCTTTGCGGCCATTGATGTGGTCGATCGTCATTTCCGGTAGTGCCCCGTGAACGATCAACCAGACGATTCGATGCTCGTAATAAACCTTCCCCTGAAGGCCGATTCTTCTGTACCCCTCTTTGTCGATACTGCCTGCGCGCTTGCCCGCGCAACGGGGCGCCTGAGCGCTCCAGTACAAATGTCCGCTCTCCGGATCAAAAACCACGAACTCCAGGCTGGGCACTTCGGTGATTAGGTTCTGAGCACGCTTCTGCGAACCGCCATGGCGCACAAGCCGGTGATCAGCGCCCTTGGCCATCAGCACCATGTCGTGATGGTTGCGGGAGACCTGGAAGCCTTCGGACTTCAATGAGTCGATGGTTTTTTGCTGGCTGGGAGTCATCACGAAGCCCTCCGACCGCTGCGCGCCGAGGCGCCTTCGAACACCAGGCCAATGCCCCGTCCTTCTCTGAGGCGATCCACGCTACGGTCGCCCAGAACGGTGCCGAGCTCCTTGGCGTCGATGTTGGAGATGACGATGGTGGGCAGCTGCTCCTCGTACCGGCCGTTGATGACCGCGAACAGGGTCGCCAGCTCGAACTCGGTCGGCTTGGTGGCGCCTACCTCGTCGATAATCAGCAGCGAAGGCTCGACCAGGCTGGCAAAGGCCTCGGCCTCGGTGTACTCAGCCTTGTCGCCGTAGCTGCCCTTCACGAACTGCAGGATGCCGCCGACTGTGCGGTAAACCGCCGTTGCCTTGTGGTTCACGATCACGAACCCAGCGATTGCCGTGGCCAAGTGGGTCTTGCCAGTGCCGGGCGTGCCGGTCATGACGATGCAGCGCCCGTCAGCCAGATGCTGGCGGAAGTTCTCGGCGTACTCGACGCACTTCGCCAGATTCGCTTTCTGCTCGGCAGTGTCAGCGCGGAAGTCAGCGAAGTTCTTGCCGAGAAAGCGGCGAGGAATCAGCGAAGCCCCCAGCTTGCGCTCCAGGCGCTGTTCGGCAATCCGAGCGTACATCGCACGCTGCTCTTCCTGATCGTCGCGCAGGCGCTGTTCGGCGGCGCAGGTTGGGCACCCGGAAGCGGTCTCAGCGTTCTTGCGTATCAGCGCCGCATAGGCTCCGTGCGTTTTGCACACGGCGGCCTGCTTGGCGAGAACGCCAAAGCGCCGCTCCAGGTCGTTCACTTCAAGGTCGAGTGCTGGCGATTCAGAAGTCATAGGTGCCATCCCCGCGAGCTGTCAGCCCGGCCTTGTAGTCGCGCTGATCGAAGCCGGTGTGGCGGCTGGTGGGCAGGTGGTGGACGTTGCTCGGCGTCGATACCTCGTCCTCCCAGCGCCTGCCGTTGAGCCAGGTGGCCGGGTGCGGAATGAACTGGCCGTTGTCCTTGGTCCAGTCTCGGGAAACTACCTGCTTGGCAAGGCCCTGGGTGATCATGGCGAACAGATCTTCAGTGACCTTGAGTTTCTTCCACGCCTTCTCGGCGGCTGTCTTGCCCTTTTTGTTCGGGTAGAGCTTCCAGAACTTTGGGAACAGATCGTCCACAGGCGCCTGCGCCGTAGTGTTTTGATCTTCTTGGTTTTGGTTATTGGTTATTGGTTCTTGGTTAGCTTTCGATCCGGTTTCGGCTGGGTTATCAGAAATAACCGGCTGGGTTTCTGCTGGGTTAGGCTTGGGATCGTCCTGGGTTTTCTTTGGGCGCCCGCCGCGACGCCCGTTCTCCATGCTTTGCAAAGCCTTGGCTCGGTACTGATCAATCACATCGTCGCAATGGTTGTGATTCCAGGTGCCATCTTCCTCAGCGAAAAACTCATTCAGGACGGCGGCAACTTCGGTCGGATATGAGCGAAGCCGAATCACGCGAGCGAGTTCTTCAGCGGTGCCGGTGAGTGGCGCCTCATTGACGTAGTACAGGTCGATCAGGCGCCGATATGCCAGGTCCTCAATAGGGTCCAAGTGCGCGGTGCGCAGCATGTAATCGCCCGGGTGGAATGGGAAAAAGTTCATTGCAGGGTCTCCCAAGCTGGAAACTGTTCAGTCTCTTCATCGAGCACCATCACTTCGATCTGGCGCTGCATAACCGCTTCGCGAAGAGTTTCCGCATCCATGCCGGTTAGGCGGCGCACAAGAACACGAAGAGCCATGCAGG
>CAURWS010000644.1:0-3119 GCA_963528485.1 uncultured Pseudomonas sp.
GCTATGGTTCGATCGGTACTCAGCTGTCGGTTCTGGCCGAGAGCCTGGGCATGCAGGTGTTCTTCTATGACCAGCTGACCAAGCTGCCACTGGGCAACGCGACTCAGGTTCCCAGCCTGACCGAGCTGCTGGGTCTGGCCGACATCGTCTCGCTGCACGTGCCTGAGCTGCCGTCCACCCAGATGATGATCGGCGAGAAAGAAATCCGCGCCATGAAGAAAGGCGCGATCCTGATCAACGCCGCGCGCGGCACCGTGGTTGATCTCGACGCTCTGGCCCGCGCCATCAAGGACCAACACCTGATCGGCGCCGCCATTGACGTGTTCCCGGTCGAGCCGCGCTCCAACGACGACATCTTCGAAAGCCCGCTGCGTGGCCTGGACAACGTGATCCTGACCCCGCACATCGGTGGTTCCACCGCCGAAGCCCAGGCCAACATCGGCCTGGAAGTGGCCGAGAAGCTGGTCAAGTACAGCGATAACGGTACTTCGGTGTCCTCGGTCAACTTCCCTGAAGTGGCCCTGCCGGCTCACCCTGGCAAGCATCGCCTGCTGCACATCCACGAAAACATTCCGGGCGTGCTCATGGAGATCAACAAGGTGTTCGCGGAAAACGGCATCAACATCTCCGGTCAGTTCCTGCAGACCAACGAGAAGGTCGGTTACGTGGTCATCGACGTCGACGCCGAGTACTCGGACCTGGCGCAAGAGAAACTGCAGCACATCAAAGGCACCATCCGCAGCCGCGTGTTGTTCTAAGCGCTGTGTTGCCATGAAAAAAGGAGACCCTCGGGTCTCCTTTTTTTGTGCCTGTCATATACCTGTGGTGGTGGAGCGCCCTTGTGGGAGCTAGACGGCCCCTCGGGTTATTTCACGGTGATCGTGATCTTCTGCGACTCCACCACCGGGTTCAGCGGGATGTGGCTCTTGTCGCCCACCAGCAATTGCAGGGTGTGCTGGCCGGGGGTGAGGTTGAGTTCGGTCTCGGTCTGGCCCTTGCCGAAGTGGCGGATGTTGTCGGTGGTCGGCAGCGGCGCGTTCATGTCGGGCTGATCCTTGACGTCGATCAGCAGGTGGTGATGGCCGGTGTCAGGCACGTCAACGCCTGCAGGCGCAACGCCCATGCCCTTTAAGCCGAACTGGACCTTGAAGGTGCCGTTGACCACCGCGCCGTCCTTGGGCGAGATGATGTAGACCTCGGCGCCCGCTGGCGATGGCGTACGCGGCACATCGGCGGCTTGAGCGAGAAACGCCGAGCCCAGCAACAGTCCAGCCAGGGCAGTTTTTGCAAATAAGGTCTTCATGATCTCTCCCATTCTTGGTTTTTTCAGACGCTCAGGCTCAGACCCGGATCGCGAACCCTCGGTTCACCATCGGCTGACTGAACGCTCTGGCACGGGGTTTACCTTAGCCGGATCCGGGGCGTGGAGCTTTGGAAGAGTGAATTTATGTAGAAGATTTCATCTGCCGCGCGATCAGAGCTCGAACGGCTCATTGCCGCGCCGCCGAAACCAGCCGGTCAGCGACAGCCGCTCGCGGTGGGCAGGCAGCACTTCGTGGGGCATTTCGCCGGACAGAAACACCGCCAGACAACCGCCCACAGGCTGCACATCAAAGGCGTCGGCGTCCTTTGGAAACATGCGCAACTGGCCGCCATGCTCGGGCAGCCAGGCGTCGTTGAGGTAGATCACCGCCGACACCATGCGCTTGTCGTCGTCGCGAAAACGGTCGACATGCTTGCGATAGAACGCGCCGGGCGGATACAGCGCAAAGTGGCTTTCGAAATCCTCCAGCCCCAGATACAGCCCACGATTGAGAGCCTGCCGCAGGTTGTCCATCAGCGCCAGATACTCATCGCACGCCTGGGCCTGACCCGGCTCCAGCCACTGGATGTGATCACCGCGAATGCCCTCGCGAACCTCCTGCGCTGGCCCGCGGCCGACCGCAGCCGGCGCCAGCTCGCCTTCGGCCGCGCGTTTGCGGCACTCAAGGGCCAGCGCGCGGGTCAAGGCGTCGGGCAAAAAGACGTGCTGCTGCGACCAGCCACGCTCGGCCAGGTCGTCGACGATTTGCATCAGCAGTGAGTCATCAGGGGATATGTGCATGGCGCGCATAGTATCCACACGCCACACAATCCAACAGAGCCCACGGTCTGTCGGCTGAAGAATATTTTTCAAGGTTTGACGACGTGCGGCCGATTTGCCGGAAAGATCGCCGAACCCATGGGTTTTCTTGGGGTCTGGCAACTGTTAACTCGACAAATCCCCGCCGCCCCGCAGAGAATAGCGGCCTGCCGACAGGAGTCCCTAATGCGCCGTCTGTTTTTCCTGCTGTTGATGTTCTGCACGCTGCCTGTTTGGGCAGACAGCCAAGACCAGTTGTACACGGTCGCTGGCTGGCCAGAACAGCGCGCGCATTTTGTCGACGCCCTCAAGGCCGCGCAGCAGCGCTACAAGAACAGCCTGCCGCCTGCGGTGTATGAGGCCCTGGTCAACAACAGCAATCAGCGTTTCGCCCCACAAGCCATGGATCAGCGGGCCAAGCAAAAACTGCGCGCAACGCTTCAGGACCCCAACCCCGCCCTGCAATTCTTCCAGTCACCGCTGGGGCGCAAGATCGTCACCGCCGAGCTGACTGCAACGCGTCCCGATCAACTGGCGAAAAACGCTCAGGGCCTCCCGAAAATGCAGGTCAGCGACAACCGCCTGCTGATCATCGGCCACCTGAGCAACGCCCTCCCCGCCAAGGAAGCCGGCGCCGAAGTGAGCCTGGCCATTGCTGGCGTGGCAGCCGACAGCCTGAGCTCGATGATTCCGGGCTTGATGGGCGGGGGCTCGACGCAACGCATGCTCGAAGGTCAGCGCCAGCGCCTGATGGCGCAGATCGCCAACGACATGAGCAATACGCTGCTGTACGTCTATCGCGACTTGTCTGACTCGGAACTGGGAGAATTCTCGACCTTCGCCGAATCCACCGAAGGCCAGGCGTATTACCAGGCGGCGCTGGCGGCGATTCGTGCGGGGTTGGCGGTCGGGCAGCCGTTGAAGTAAACACCGACCCGCTTCTGGCCGAAGGCCGTGGGAGCCGGCTTGCTGGCGAATGCGGAGGGTCATTCAACAT
>CAURWS010000645.1:0-3109 GCA_963528485.1 uncultured Pseudomonas sp.
ATTTCCTTGGACGCCGCGTAGCGATCGTCTTCCTTGACCTGATCGGAACGTCCGTCGCACCACCAGGAGAACTGGCAGGCCTTCTTCTCCGAGCCTTGCTTGACCACCGCGCAGATCGTGTCCGGGTAACCTTCGTGCCCCAGTCGGTTGAGCACGACATCGGCTACACCTTCCATGTCGGCATCGGTGCCGCCCTTGGCTTCCCAGTAGATAGTCCGCGACAGGCACACCAGCGCGTCGTCCACCGGCTGCGCACCCGCCGGGTCCACGGCCTGGGCTTCGGATTTGGTGATGATTTCGGTTTTGGGGACCGCAGGCGCGGGGCCGTCTTTTTCGGCGGCCTTTTCTTCCAGCACCTGGGCCTTGCTGACCACCGCTTCAGGCTGTGGCGTAGCATCGGCGGCCGGTAGCGGGCCTGAGAACACCGTCACGATCAGGCAGATCGAAAGGGAAATGAGGCGCATCGTCGAACCTTCTGCTTGAGGCCGATCGATCCTGCACCCGCGTCGCGGCTTAGGAGCCCGTGAGGCGCCAGCCAGATGAGTCGGAACAGCGCAAGTTGTCGTCGACAGGTTGTGAGTTTTTGTGGGAAACGCCGATGAACAACAGCGAGGCAAGCATAGCCAGCTCGCCGAGAGCAGCATAGTGGCATTTTAACTTTGCGCTGCCAATCAGCTCACAATTGGCGTTCAGCCATGCTGGGTGAGCGGCAAAGCCAGGGGTCAGCCCTGAGAAGCGGCGCCCAGCAATTCATTGACGTTGCGGGTCAGCGTTTCCAGTGCAAAAGGTTTGATCAGCGCGGCCGTAGAGGCCTCCAGCGGCGTGCCTTCAATCAGGGCCGGCTGGGCATAACCGGTCATGAACAGCACCGGCAACTGCGGCCTGAGGACGCGACCGGCGTCGACCATCTGCCGCCCGTCGAGGCCTCCGGGCAACCCGATGTCCGTCACCAGCAGGTCGATCGGCGTGTCTGAACGCAACAGCTGTAACCCCGCCTGGCTGTCCGCCGCCTCGATGACCACGTAACCCAGGCCGCTCAAGGCTTCGCTGACGAACAGCCGGACCGTCGGCTCATCGTCCACCACCAGCACCGTCTTGCCGGACGCGACCGGTTCCATCTGAAGGTCCGGTTGCGTTTCAACGGCACAAATCACTTCGGCAGGATGGAACGGCAACTGCAGGCAGACCGTCGTCCCTCGCCCTTCCTCGGACTCGATCTTGACCTGGCCACCGGACTGGCGGGCGAAACCGTAGACCATCGACAGCCCCAACCCGGTGCCCGCGCCCACGGGTTTGGTGGTAAAAAACGGCTCGAACACCTTGGCCAGGGTCTGCGAGCTCATGCCCACGCCGTTGTCTGACACCGAGATGGTCAGGAACTCGCCCGGCGACAGTTCAGGGTCCAGCTCGGGCCCTTCCTGCAACGTTTGATTGAACGTGCGGATGGAGATCGTGCCCCCGCTCGGCAGTGCATCCCGGGCGTTGATGCACAGGTTGAGCAGTGAGTTTTCCACCTGCGCCTGATCCACCAGGCAGGTACTCGACGGCGCTTGCAGCTCGACCTTCAACTCGATGGCCGGCCCGACAGTGCGGCGGACCAACTCCTCCATGTCGGCGATCAGGACGTGCACATCGGTGTGCTCGGGCAGCAACGTCTGGCGACGGGAGAACGCCAGCAATCGGTGGGTCAACGCCGCCGCGCGCTGGGCCGCGCCATAGGCGACCGACACATAGCGCTCGACGTCGGCGGTGCGCCCTTGGGTCAAGCGCAGCTTGATCAGGTCCAGGCTGCCGGTGATGCCTGCCAGCAGGTTATTGAAGTCGTGGGCGATGCCACCGGTCAGTTGCCCGATCGCTTCCATTTTCTGGGACTGGCGCAACGCGGCTTCAGCAGCCTCACGCTCGGCGATCGCTTGCGCGATACGCACCTCCAGCGTTCGATTGAGCTCCAGGAGCGCCGTCTCGGCGGTTTTTCTGGCCGTGACATCGATGGACGAACCGATCAGACCGATGACCTGCCCAGAATCATCCAGCAGTGGGCCCTTCACTGAGAGCCATATCGCCGCCGACCCGTCGGGCATGTCGACACGCTCTTCAATCTGCTCGACCTTGCCCCCTTGCATGATGCGCCGGTCGGTGGCCATGACTTGCCGGGCCTGGGCCTTGTCGTCGAGGAACTCGACGTCGGTCTTGCCCAGATAGAACTCGGGCGGCTTGCCGATCAGCTCCGTGGTGCCGTGGTTGGCGACCAGCATCCGGCCGTCGAGGTCTTTGGCGTACACCACACCGGGGACCGCCGCCGTGAAGGTGCGCAGCAAGGCCGACATTCTGTCGCGCTCGGCTTCTGCGGCTTTGCGCGATTCGATGTTCATCAGCACGCCGGGGAAGCGAATGGCCTGCCCGAGCGCATCGAGCTCGGCGTGGCCGTTGGCCTCGACCCATCGATAACAGCCATCATCCTGGCGCACGCGATACTCACAGCGAAACGCACCGCCGCGCTTCATGGCCTCCTCGATGTCCGAGGCCAGGCGATCGACATCGTCAGGATGAATCGAGGAAAACGCTTCGGCGATGGGAATGCCAGCCATGCAGCGCTCGGCTGACAGGCCAAAGGTGCGGGAAAATCGTTCGTCGGCGGTAACCCGGTCATGGGTAATGTCCCAGACCCAGGTGCCGATGATCGCACCGGCGTCCAGCGCCAGTTGCAGGCGTTCGGAGGTGTCTGTCGGGAACTCATGGGCGTGAGGTTGGGAGGACGAATCCACGGCGTGTGGTTCAGTCTTGTTTCGATCCATTCACAACCTCGGTGGCCTGTACAAACGAGGCCTGAGGATACCTGCTCGCGTGGACAACGCGAAGCCATGGATGACGCCCCCCCCCCAATCAGGGGGTCGGCGGTGCGCCGTTCGTCTGCGGCCACGATTTCACCCTCTGGGCTGCCGACCCTAACCCAAACAGCGGTAATGCGCATCTGCAGCGCCTTGGTTGTATAGTGCGGCCCGACAACGCATCGGGTACAGGGCTGTATCGGCGCAAGGGCCTGAGTCTGAAATAAAAAAAGTCTTCACCGGGGCTCTGCCACGGGGGTTTCAGGCGGCTGAATCAGGGG
>CAURWS010000646.1:0-3107 GCA_963528485.1 uncultured Pseudomonas sp.
ACGTTGGCCAGGGCGATGGCGCTGGCGGTGGTGATCTGCGCCGACATGCCCTGAGCGTAGGTCATGCCCTGCTTGCCGATCTTTTCGCCGATGGTCAGGACCACGCGTTTCCAGCCGACCATGGTGCCGATACCCAGCGCCAGTGCGACCGCCAGAATCACCCAGAACGGCGCGTATTCGGTGGTTGCGGTCAGGTCTTTACGCAGTTTTTCCAGATCGGATTTCTCGCGGGCGTCCAGTGCCGGAAGCTTGCCGACCTTGCGCGCGGTGTCGTCCAGGCAAAGCAGGTAGCGACGGACTTCAATGCGATGCTCAGGGGCCAGACTGTGGTAATCGGTCACGCCCTTGAGGTTGTCCAGCAGCGCATCGATGGTCGGCTCGGTCTGCTCGGGGTTGCAGCTGAAGCGCTCCGGCAGGTCGCCAGTGGTCGATTTGCCCAGTGCCAGGTATTCGCCCAGCGTCGCGTTGTTGCGCTGATAGAACTGGCTCAGGTGCAGCGTCGCGTCACGGGTGCGTTCGATCTGGTAAGTGGTGGTGCTCAGGTCCAGTACGAACTGCGCAGGGACGATACCGATCAGCACCAGCATGATCAGGCCGATGCCTTTCTGGCCGTCGTTGGAGCCGTGCACGAAGCTCACGGCCATGGCCGAGATCACCAGCACCAGGCGATTCCAGAACGGCGGATGCTTCTTGTCATCCAGCTTGCGGCGCTGTTCCGGGGTCTTGTGCATCTTCGACAGCGGGCGCCAGGCCTTCAGGCCGATCAGCACCAGTGCTGCGACGATAAAGCCCATCAGCGGCGAAAACACCAGCGAGGCGCCGATGTCGATCGCTTTCTGCCAGTTCACGCCGTCGGCGAGGGGAATGTTGTTGATCAGCGCATTGGCCAGACCCACGCCCAGGATCGAGCCGATCAGCGTGTGCGAGCTGGAAGCCGGAATCCCGAAGTACCAGGTGCCCAGGTTCCAGGTGATCGCCGCTGCCAGGAGCGAGAACACCATCGCCAGACCATGACCGGTGTTGACGTTGATCAGCAGCTCGACCGGCAACAGGTGAACGATGGCATAGGCCACGCCAACGCCGCCGAGCAACACCCCGAGAAAGTTGAACACACCCGAGAAGAAGACGGCCAGATGAGGTGGCATCGCCTTGGTGTAAATGACTGTCGCCACCGCGTTGGCGGTGTCATGAAAGCCGTTGATGAACTCGAAGGTGAGGACAAAAGCCAGGGCGAGCAGCAGGCTCACAATCACCCAAGCATCCAGTCCGCTGAATAAATCGATCATGGAAGGTTTTCTGACCCGGTATTAAGGGGGCGGGATTATGACAGAAAAAAAACTAATCGATAGGCAAGCCGCCAATTGGTAGCAACCTGCAACGAAAATTCTGTACCAGCCACCCCATTGACTTCCTGTCAGGAAGCGAAACGAACAGCATTCGCTTCAACCTTAGCTGAAACCGGCGAGGGTGAATCGGGCTTTCAGGCACCGCTTTGCGCGCTGCGGGCGTCAAGCAGAGTGCTCAAGGTTCTTCCTTGAGCTCTTCTTCCATTTTTTGAAGTTCCTGTTTGAACGCCTGATCGAGCAGGCTGGCGCGTTTGCGCCACGGCTTGCGCTCGGGTTCTGGTTGGGCGGCGTAGGTGGTCACTTCGCCACCGTATACTTCCTTGTAACGTTGTTCCTGGCGCTCTAGTTCAGCGCGCAGTTCATCTTTGGTCACGTTGTTACCTGATTGTCTCGAGTTTGATTCTGGTGATAACGCAGGTCTGGAAGTGTTGAGCGTCATGGACTGATCGGCAGCAGACATGCTTTTGCGATGAGTCAGGACGAATGTACGGAACACTTCTATCACATGCGGCTACGCGCACCAGAACGACAAAGCTGTCGTAGCAACATTCTTTTTAGGTTTGCCAAGACGCTGACAGATTGACCAGGCTTCTGGCCTGTCTATCGCCGTGTCATGCACTCGGGTAGTGCATGGGGCGCGTTTATTGGATCCATGCTTTGTCGGGGCATGGCCGAAACACGCGCCTTGGCGTTATAGCACGTCAATTGATCTGTACTATCTCCAAGAAGATCCCGGGAGTCAACTGTAGTGAGCACTTCAATGGATCAACTGCGGACAAATACTCTTTTCACGTACGAAGATTCCGAAGTTGATGCCGGAAGAATTTCTGTCAGAACTTTATTATTCAAAACTGGAAACCCTGAGACAGAATTCTGACGACGGAATTCCATACCGATTTTTCATTGCCGATAAATGCCATTGTAGTGGAATGCTTACAATTGGAAGAATTGCAAAGGAAGGGGAGACAAAAACGGCCTTGCGGTAAGCAAGGCCGTTGCCTGGGACTTCTCAGTGGGTACCTGACCAGTATTTCCAAGAAGCCACATGGTGGCGTGTGAAAGGTATAAGCAACCGGGCGACGGGTCAATTGCGATTATCGGCCAGTGGTTCGATAATCGCCCAAATCGCCCTTGCCGTGGTTCTAAAAAGAAGCGAGAGTGGCGTCATATAAGGCCTGCATGGCCACGACGAACGGTGTCATGATGAACGATCAACTGCGTAATTCTTTTTCTTCGCTGGCTCCGCCGATCGTGGCATCCCCGGCCAAGCGGATTCAGGCCCTCACAGGTGATCCGGATTTCATGACCTCGCTGGCGCGGGGCCTGGCGGTCATCCATGCCTTCCAGGAGCGCAAGCGCCACCTGACCATCGCCCAGATCAGCCACCGCACCGAGATCCCCCGCGCAGCGGTCCGCCGTTGTCTGCACACGCTGATCAAGCTTGGCTACGCCACCACGGACGGCCGCACCTATTCGCTGCTGCCCAAGGTGCTGACCCTCGGCCATGCCTACCTGTCGTCAACGCCACTGGCGGTGTCGTCCCAGCCGTATCTGGACCGCATGAGCAATCAGCTCCACGAGGCGTGCAACATGGCGACCCTTGAAGGCGACGACATCCTTTATATCGCCCGTTCGGCGACGACCCAGCGGCTCATTTCGGTGGACCTGGCCGTGGGCGGTCGTCTGCCGGCCTATTGCACATCCATGGGCCGGATTCTTCTGGCAGCGCTGGACGACGTTTCCTTGCAGGAGTACCTCGAT
>CAURWS010000647.1:0-3101 GCA_963528485.1 uncultured Pseudomonas sp.
AGACGGAGCGTACCTAACATGCGGCACATCATTTCGCTTTTGCTGGAAAACGAACCGGGTGCTCTGTCTCGCGTCGTCGGCCTGTTTTCGCAGCGCAACTACAACATCGAAAGCCTGACCGTGGCGCCAACCGAAGACCCGACCCTGTCGCGTCTGACGCTGACCACCGTCGGTCATGATGAGGTGATCGAGCAGATCACCAAGAACCTCAACAAGCTGGTTGAAGTGGTCAAGCTGGTCGATCTGTCGGAGAGTGCTCACATCGAGCGCGAACTGATGCTGATCAAGGTCAAGGCCACCGGTGCCCAGCGCGCCGAGATCAAGCGCACCACGGATATCTTCCGCGGCCAGATCGTTGATGTTTCCAGCAGTGTCTACACCGTGCAGCTGACAGGGACGAGCGACAAACTGGATAGCTTTATTCAGGCCATTGGCACCACCGCCATCCTGGAAACCGTACGCAGCGGCGTCACGGGCATTGCCCGCGGCGACAAAGTGCTGAGCATCTAAACCAATACATTTTGCGAATGGCCTGAACGGCCAAGATAACAGGGGAATTTCATGAAAGTTTATTACGACAAAGACTGCGACCTTTCCATCATCCAGGGCAAAAAAGTTGCCATCATCGGTTACGGTTCCCAAGGCCACGCCCAAGCGTGCAACCTGAAAGACTCCGGCGTTGATGTCACCGTTGGCCTGCGTAAAGGTTCGGCTACTGTCGCCAAGGCTGAAGCCCATGGCCTGAAAGTGACTGACGTTGCTTCCGCCGTTGCGGCTGCCGACCTGGTCATGATCCTGACCCCGGACGAATTCCAGGCCCAGCTGTACAAGAACGAAATCGAGCCGAACATCAAGAAGGGCGCCACCCTGGCCTTCTCCCACGGCTTCGCGATTCACTACAACCAGGTTGTGCCGCGCGCTGATCTGGACGTGATCATGATCGCGCCAAAAGCGCCAGGTCACACCGTACGTACCGAATTCGTCAAAGGCGGCGGTATCCCTGACCTGATCGCTATCTACCAGGACGCTTCGGGCAACGCCAAGAACGTCGCTCTGTCCTACGCTTCGGGCGTTGGCGGTGGCCGTACCGGCATCATCGAAACCACCTTCAAGGACGAAACCGAAACTGACCTGTTCGGCGAACAAGCCGTACTGTGCGGCGGTACCGTCGAGCTGGTCAAAGCCGGTTTCGAAACCTTGGTTGAAGCGGGCTACGCGCCAGAAATGGCCTACTTCGAGTGCCTGCACGAACTGAAGCTGATCGTTGACCTCATGTACGAAGGCGGTATCGCCAACATGAACTATTCGATCTCCAACAACGCCGAATACGGCGAGTACGTGACCGGTCCTGAAGTCATCAACGCCGAATCCCGTCAGGCCATGCGCAATGCTCTGAAACGCATCCAGGACGGCGAATACGCCAAGATGTTCATTGCTGAAGGTGCTGCCAACTACCCATCGATGACCGCCAAGCGCCGCAACAACAAAGCCCACGGCATCGAAATCATCGGCGAGCAACTGCGCTCGATGATGCCTTGGATCGCCAAGAACAAAATCGTTGACCAGACCAAGAACTAACATTCTTTAGTCTGATTGCGGTTTACGAAGAACGCGGCCCCTCGGGTCGCGTTTTTTCGTTCTGGGGGTTCATCTGGTATAAAGCTGCATCGTTTGCTGGCGCGTGTCGCTGCGAGCGCCTGTCGAAAATTCATAGCTGCAAGGTATTGTCCATGAGCGAACGTCCCGAAGAGCCGAACAAGGCCTCTGACGCCGAAAGCCTGCTACCGATCGATGAACATATAGAAGAAGGCCACGACGACGAAGGGCGCAAAGTCCGTCATCGCGGCATTTATCTGCTGCCCAACCTGTTTACCACGGCGAACCTGTTTGCCGGTTTCTACGCCATCATCAGTGCCATGAGCGCGCAGAGCGCCTTGAGCGCAGGCGATGCGGCCGGGGCGAGCAAATACTTTGCCTTCTCGGCCATCGCCATTTTTGTTGCGATGGTGCTCGACGGTCTGGATGGCCGGGTTGCGCGCATGACCAACACCCAGAGCGCGTTCGGCGCTGAATACGATTCCCTGTCGGACATGGTTGCGTTCGGCGTCGCGCCGGCATTGCTGGCGTTCGGTTGGGCCTTGGGCGACATGGGCAAGGTCGGCTGGATGGTCGCCTTCATCTATGTGGCGGGCGCTGCGTTGCGTCTGGCGCGCTTCAACACCCAGGTGGGCAAGGCCGACAAGCGTTACTTCATTGGTCTGGCGAGCCCGGCGGCAGCAGGTGTCGTTGCAGGCACTGTGTGGGCATTCAGCGATTACGGCATCCAGGGCTCCAAGCTGTCATTTCTGGTGGCGCTGCTGGTGGCGGCTGCCGGCATGCTGATGGTCAGCAACATCAAGTACAACAGCTTCAAGGAACTGGACCTCAAGGGCCGCGTGCCTTTCGTGGCGATTCTCGCAGTGGTGCTGGTATTCGCGGTGGTGTTCAGCGATCCGCCGCGCATCCTGCTGCTGATTTTCCTCGGTTATGCCGCGTCTGGCCCGATTCAGTATCTGTTGCGCCTGCGTCGTCACAAATAGAGTCATAGATTCATTTCACAGGGCACTCCGTAGCCTATAAGGTTGAGTCAATCACCTTGGCTGCGGAGTCGCCATGCTCATCAAGATCCCTTCCGCATCCGCCTGCAAAGAGTCGGATGTCACACCTGAATCAATCTATCTCTCCCGCCGCGCTGTGTTGGGCGCATCCTTGGCTGGGCTCGCCGTCAGCGCGTTGCCTTCCTGGGCGCAAGCTGCCGACCCGGTTTCTCAATATGACGGCGTCGACGCTGGCAGCGCGCCGGGCTGGTTCAAGGACAAACTGCCTTCGACAAAATGGCAGGCCGTGACTGTCCAGAACGAGGCCATCACGCCCTACAAGGACGCCACCCACTACAACAACTTCTACGAGTTCGGCACCGACAAGGGCGATCCCGCGCAAAACGCAGGCTCCCTGAAAACCGAACCCTGGACCGTTGTGGTGGATGGCGAAGTGGGGAAGCCGGGCCGCTATGCCCTCGAAGACTTCATGAAGCCTTACCAACTGGAAGAGCGGATCTACCG
>CAURWS010000648.1:0-3097 GCA_963528485.1 uncultured Pseudomonas sp.
GGCGAGTTCTACCGCTTGTTGGGCCTGACCACCGCGCGCCTGGCCGGTGCCAAGCCTGATGCGATCGTCATGCACCCCGGCCCGATCAACCGCGGCGTGGAAATCGAATCGGCCGTGGCCGACGGCGCCCACTCGGTGATCCTCAATCAAGTGACCTACGGCATCGCCGTACGCATGGCCGTCTTGTCCATGGCCATGAGTGGCCAGACCGCACAACGCCAGTTCGAGCAGGAGAACGCGCAGTGAAGTTCAGCATCATCAACGCTCGCGTCATCGACCCGGTCAGCGGTCTGGATCAAGTCATCGACGTTCATCTGGAAGCCGGCAAGATCCTCGCCCTGGGCGCGGCCCCTGCCGGTTTCACCCCTTCGCAGACCATCGACGGCAGCGGTCTGGTCGCCGCACCGGGGCTGGTTGACCTGAACGTCTCCCTGCGCGAGCCGGGCTACAGCCGTAAAGGCAGCATCGCCAGCGAAACCCGCGCCGCGGCCGCCGGTGGCGTGACCAGCCTGTGCTGCCCGCCGCGCACCAAGCCGGTTCTCGACACGTCGGCCGTCGCCGAGCTGATTCTGGATCGCGCTCGCGAAGCCGGTCACAGCAAGGTGTTCCCGATTGGCGCACTGAGCAAAGGCCTGGAAGGCGAACAACTGGCCGAACTGATCGCCCTGCGCGACGCCGGCTGCGTGGCCTTCACCAACGGCCTGAGCAACTTCGGCAGCAACCGCACCCTGTGCCGCGCGCTGGAATACGCCGCGACCTTCGACCTGACGGTGATCTTCAACTCGCAGAATCATGACCTCGCCGCTGGCGGCCTGGCCCACGATGGCCCGACGGCTGCATTCCTCGGCTTGCCGGGCATCCCGGAAACCGCCGAGACCGTGGCCCTGGCTCGCGATCTGCTGCTGGTCGAGCAGAGCGGCGTGCGTGCGCACTTCTCGCAGCTAACCAGCGCCCGTGGCGTCGAGTTGATTGCTCAGGCACAGGCTCGCGGCCTGAAGGTGACGGCGGATGTCGCGCTTTATCAGTTGATCCTGACTGACGAAGCGTTGATCGACTTCTCCAGCCTCTATCACGTGCAACCGCCCCTGCGCACCCGCGCCGACCGCGATGCGCTACGTGAAGCGGTCAAATCGGGTGTGGTTCAGGCGATTTCCAGCCACCACCAACCCCACGAACGCGACGCCAAACTGGCCCCGTTCGGGGCGACTGAGCCAGGCATCAGCAGCGTCGAGCTGTTGCTGCCCCTGGCGATGACCCTGGTTGAGGACGGTTTGCTGGACCTGCCGACGCTGCTCTCGCGCCTCAGCGCAGGCCCTGCTGCGGCACTGCGCCTGCCTGCAGGCCAACTCGCAGCAGGATCCCCGGCGGACCTGGTGCTGTTCGACCCGGCGGCCTCCACCGTGGCGGGCGAGAAGTGGCTGTCGAAGGGCGAAAACTGCCCGTTCCTCGGCCATTGTCTGCCGGGTTCGGTGAAGTACACCTTTGTTGATGGGCGGATCAGCCATATCGGGTGACCGCAGTCGCGAGTCTGCCTGATACACCCGGCTCCACAGGCGACACAACAACCTGTGGGAGCCGGCTTGCTGCGGGCCGCGATCGGACGAATGCGGTGGATCATTCACCGATGCAGTGACTGAACTGACGCTTTCGCCAGCAAGCCGGCTCCCACATTGCTACTGCGCCAATCTCAACGCCGCTCGGCGTTCTTCATGGACACCTGATCGTTTAGCGTCCAGAAGTCATACAGCACCCCCAGAAACGCCAACCCGCCTGTCAGCAGGTAAAGGATGCCGGTGATCCACTTGCCCTGATACATCCGATGCACGCCAAACACGCCGAGAAACGTCAGCAGAATCCAGGCAAGGCTGTAATCGGTCGGCCCTGCGTTGAAGCGCAGGTCGGCTTCGCGGTCCATCGACGGAATCAAAAACAGGTCGATCAGCCAGCCAATCCCCAAAAGCCCCAGGGTGAAAAACCAGATCGTTCCGGTCACAGGCTTGCCGTAATAGAAGCGGTGAGAACCGGTGAAACCAACGATCCACAGCAGATACCCCATTACTTTGCTGTGGGTGTCGGGGCGCTGATCGTCCGGGTAATAGGTGTTCATTGGGTACCTCTTTTGCACCGATAGAAAAAAATATGCGTAAGTTTTGTGACTTTCGCGCCGTCCTCCGACGTATGGCTTGAACCTCTGAGCATCCCTGCAAACCCTTGTTCTACAAGGCGAAGGCCATAGTCATGTGACAATTTTGCTGATGAAACTGACTTCGCGGGCAGTAAATTGTTCGACAAATGGGCTCAGAAACGTTGAAAAAGCTGTTATAAAGTTGCGCGCTGACCAACATGAGCCCTGCCTAATGCGTCCATTTTTCAAGACATGGCTGACTATTTGTCTCTTTATGCCACTGGCCGCTCACGCCACCAATCGTGAGCAAACGCTACCACCGAGCTTTACGGGTTTTACCGCCAGGTCCGAGTCACCGGAAGCCGTTACGCGCAATATTGCCGCCCAACGCGCTGCAATCGCCGCCCTCGAAGAAACGGCCACGCCGCTTCAGACCTCCAGCAAGAAAAGCCGGGCGACCAAGGGCAAGAAAGCCCAAAGCACTCGCAAGATTTCGAAAAACACTGTCGCGCTGGCCTCTGTCGGCCCAGCGGGGACCAAGCAAAGCAGCAACGTGGTCAATCGGGCCGTCAATGCCATCGGCACCCCGTACCGTTGGGGCGGCACCAGCCCCACCAAAGGCTTCGATTGCAGCGGTCTGGTGAAATACGCGTTCAACGACGTGAGTGAAGTGGACCTGCCACGCACCTCCAACGCCATGGCCGAAGGCCACGGGCAGAAGGTCGATCGCAAGGACCTGAAGCCGGGCGACTTGCTGTTCTTCAACATCAAGAGCCGCAAGGTGAACCATGTCGCCATATACCTGGGCGACGGCCAGTTCGTTCACGCGCCGCGTCGCGGCAAGTCGGTGACCATCGACACGCTGAAGAAGCCGTACTGGGACAGCCACTACGTGGTAGCCAAGCGCGTCCTGCCCAAGCAGCCGCCCAGCAAAAAAGGCACGGTGCGGATCGCTCAGCGCTGATCTGGAAC
>CAURWS010000649.1:0-3097 GCA_963528485.1 uncultured Pseudomonas sp.
ATATTGGCACGGTCGGGCTGACTGAAGAAGAAGCGAAGAAAGGCGGCTACGATGTGCAGATCTTCGAAAGCCGTTTCCGCCCGATGAAGCTGACCCTGACTGACAATCAGGAGCGCACCCTGATGAAACTGGTGGTCGACGCCAAGACCGATCGCGTGCTGGGCTGCCATATGGTCGGGCCCGATGCCGGCGAGATCATTCAGAGCATGGCCATCGCGATCAAGGCCGGGGCGACCAAGCAGATCTTCGATGACACCATCGGCGTACACCCGACAGCAGCTGAAGAGTTCGTCACCATGCGAACCGTGACGCGCTGATCTGAATCCCGGCCTCATGGATGAGGTCGGGCGAACATCGTTTGAGAGGAAGGACCCGCCGTGCCCCGTAAGAGTTTTCCGGCTGCCATGCCCTTGAATCCTATTGCCCCAGATGACCGGGCGGCTGACGATCGCTCACCCAGCCAGGTCGAAGCGCTCTACGAAAGCGAGCGCCAGTTTCGTACGCTCGCCGACAACATGAGCCAACTGGCGTGGATCGCCGACCCTCTTGGCCAGATCCACTGGTACAACGCGCGCTGGTACAGCTACACCGGTACCTCCTTCGAAGCGATGATGGCGCTGGGCTGGCGCTCGTTGCATCACCCCGATCATCGGGAGCGCGTCGATTTGCGCATGAAGCGCTGCTTCGCCACAGGATCCATCTGGGAAGATACCTTTCCGCTGCGGGGCAAGGACGGCCTCTATCGCTGGTTTCTGTCCCGGGCGATGCCCATTCGTGACGAGCAAGGCAACATCACTTACTGGCTCGGCACCAGCACCGACATCACGGCCCAGGTGAAGGCTGAAGACGCCCTGCGCGAGCTCAATGAAAGCCTGGAACGGCGGGTGGCCGAGCGCACCCGTGAGCTGGCTGAAATCAACGAGCGGCTGCAAATCGAAATCAGCGAGCGGGCGCAGACTGAGGAAGTGTTGCGTCATGCGCAGAAGATGGATGCCATTGGCCAGCTGACCGGGGGCATCGCCCACGACTTCAACAACATGCTCACCGGGGTGCTCGGGGCGCTGGACCTGATCCAGCGTCGCGTCGCCGCCGGCCGTGTGTCGGAGATCGACCGCTACATCGATGCCGCGATGAGTTCGGCCAATCGCGCGGCGTCGCTGACTCATCGTCTGCTGGCCTTTGCTCGACGTCAGTCGCTCAATCCGCAGCCGGTGGATGTCAGCGCTATGGTGGTGTCGATGGACGAGCTGGTGCGCCGGACGCTCGGCGAAAACATTGAGCTGGAAGTTGACCTGAACACTGCGCTGCGCCTGACCAACACGGATGAACACCAGCTGGAAAACGCGCTGCTCAATCTGGTCATCAACGCCCGGGATGCGATGCCCGATGGCGGGCGGCTGTTGATCCAGACCGAGGTCGTGCATATTGCGGTGCTGCATGACTCGCTGGCGCCGGGGGATTATGTTCGTCTCAGCGTGCAGGACACCGGCAGCGGGATGTCCGGCGAGGTCATTGCCCGGGCGTTCGACCCGTTCTTCACCACCAAGCCGATCGGGCAGGGCACGGGGCTGGGGCTGTCGATGGTCTATGGCTTCATCAACCAGACCGGGGGCCAAGTGCAGATCGACAGCACCGAGGGGCAGGGCACGCGCATCGATCTTTACCTGCCGTGCCATTTCGAAGTCGTCGAACGGCACCTGCCGACAGGTCAGGGGCAGACGCCACCCCGCGCCAGTGAGGGCGAGCGGGTGCTGGTGGTGGAAGATGAGCCGGATGTGCGCATGCTGGTGGTAGACGTGTTGCGCGAGTTGGGTTACTCGGTGGAAGTGGCGGCCGATGGCGCCGCTGCGTTGCCATTTTTACAGGATGCGCGGCGTATCGACCTGCTGGTCACCGATGTCGGGTTGCCGGGCATGAATGGACGGCAGTTGGCGGAAATCGCCCGCCAGCATCGGCCCGGCTTGCGGGTGCTGTTCATGACTGGCTATGCGCGCAACGCTCAGGTGCGTGGGGATTTTCTCGACGCCGGCATGGACATGCTGACCAAGCCGTTCAGCATCGACGACCTTGCGCAGCGTGTGCGTGGGTTGATCGAAGCGCCGACTCAGGACTGATCGTCTGCTGAGCTATCGGGCTGGGGTTGGCCTGAGCGCGCGTTCTCCAAGGCGACTTCAGTCTTGATCAGGATCAGTTCCAGCACACGATTCTGTTGGTCGCGCTCGGTCAATCGTTCCTGAAGCTTCTCGATTTCCTGCTGAGCATTGTGCAGGCGCTCCTGCAGCAGAGCGCTTTGCGTGTGTGCACTCAGGTGTTGGTCTTTCAGCGAGCGGATCTGCTCATCCTTGTCTTGTAAGCGCGCGTTGCTGTCATGTGCGGCCTGGGACAGGCGCGCGTTCTCTTTCTGCTCGTTCTGCAGCGCGTGCTGGGTGCTGAGCAGTGTCGCCGTCTGCGTGCCGAGCTTGGTGGTCTGCGCGGCGTGGCGGTCGATCAGGTCGGCGAGTTGGCGTTGTGTAGTATGCAGGGCGTCCTGCAATTCCTTTTTCTCGGCATCGAAGCGGGCTTGGGCCTCAATGATCCGCTCTTGAGCCTGTTCCCTCAGGCGGTCGGCCAGGCGCGTGACCAGGCTGTTCAGTTCGTCATCGATCTGCGCGGAAGAGGCTGCGCCTTCGGTCGCATCGAGTTCGCGCATCAAGCGATGAATGGTGCTTTTCGAGCCTGTATTGCCCATCCCGATTCGTACTGCATCGATACTGGGGTTTTCTCCCCGAGCAATGAGGGATAGACGTGCAGCTTGCACGTCAGACTTGTTGATGCCGCTTCGGGCCATGGCGATTCCTGGAATTTCGTACCTGTTACGTATAACGATTACGTACTATGAATGGCCGCTATTTTGCCGTATAGCGCAGCTGCTGTCTGCTTCGTTCTGAACGGTCTTTGGGTTGAACAGGCGTGGATGAAGTGGGTAGGCTGGCGTGGCGTCAGTTCTGCCTTGCGCAGAGGGGGATCAGGCAGCGTTCGTAAAGGTGTAACTGAATTCTTCTATTAATAGGGTTCTTTTATAGCCAAAACCAATCACCGGCATCAGGTTTGCCAATGA
>CAURWS010000650.1:0-3092 GCA_963528485.1 uncultured Pseudomonas sp.
ACCCTGGGCTGGCGCTTCGTCAACCCGCTGATGAAAGACCAGTACGGCGTGGAAACCATGCCGCAGACCGGCGACAACGTTGCCGAAGATTTTAAGGTCTCCCGCGAGGATCAGGACGCTTTCGCCCTGCGCAGCCAGCAACGTACCGCCGCTGCTCAAGCGTCCGGTTTTTTCGCTGAAGAAATCGTGCCGGTGCGTATCGCTCACAAGAAGGGCGAGACCGTGGTCGGCAAGGACGAACACCCACGCGCCGACACCAACCTGGAGGCGCTGAGCAAACTCAAGCCGGTCAATGGCCCGGGCAAAACGGTCACGGCGGGTAATGCGGCAGGCCTGAACGATGGCGCTGTGGCGTTGATTCTGGCCTCGGCCGAAGCGGTCAGGAAACACGGTTTGACCCCACGCGCCCGCGTGCTGGGTATGGCCAGCGCTGGCGTTGAGCCCCGCGTGATGGGCATCGGCCCGGTACCCGCGGTGCGCAAACTGGTTGAGCGCCTGGGCCTGGCGGTCTCGGATTTCGACGTGATCGAACTCAACGAAGCCTTCGCCAGTCAGGGCCTTGCGGTCATGCGCGAACTTGGTATCGCGGACGACTCACCCAAGGTCAACCCCAACGGTGGCGCCATTTCTCTTGGCCATCCGCTGGGCATGAGCGGGGCGCGTCTGGTGCTGACAGCGTTGCATCATTTGGAAAAAACCGGCGGCAGCAAAGGATTGGCGACCATGTGCGTCGGCGTAGGACAGGGCCTGGCCCTGGCGATCGAAAGATAAGCGACACACGCCTGAAACCAACCGCCCGAGTTGTCGGTTGCCTCCACGAAAAGGCAACTGACGGCTTGGGCGGTTGTCCTTGTGATGTCTAAGTGTTACTGCTTAAGTCTAACTGTTTCAGGTTATGTCGTAGACTCAGCCTTTGTGGCTGGTCTTTATAGAAAATGGGGAAACAATAATGACAACGACTCACTACACCGGAGAAGAAAGGAGCAAGCGGATTTTTGCGATTGTAGGTGCCTCATCCGGCAACCTCGTTGAATGGTTCGACTTTTATGTCTACGCCTTCTGCGCGATCTACTTCGCACCGGCCTTCTTCCCGTCCGATGACCCGACCGTTCAATTGTTGAACACCGCTGGCGTATTCGCTGCGGGCTTCTTGATGCGTCCTATCGGTGGCTGGCTGTTTGGCCGTGTCGCCGACAAACATGGCCGCAAAAATTCCATGATGATCTCGGTCCTGATGATGTGCGGTGGCTCGCTGGTCATCGCTTGTCTGCCGACCTATGCCGCGATCGGCGCCTGGGCACCGTTTCTGCTGTTGGTCGCGCGCCTGTTTCAGGGCCTTTCGGTGGGTGGCGAGTACGGCACCACGGCCACGTACATGAGTGAAGTTGCATTGCGGGGGCAGCGTGGATTCTTCGCTTCGTTTCAGTACGTGACCCTGATCGGCGGCCAGTTGCTGGCCGTGCTGACCGTTGTGATCCTGCAACAATTTCTCAACGCCGATGAGCTCAAGGCCTACGGCTGGCGGATTCCGTTCGTGGTCGGCGCCATTGCGGCGGTGATCTCGCTGTTGCTGCGCCGCTCGCTGAAAGAAACCACCACCGCTGAAGTGCGTCAGGACAAGGACGCGGGCAGCATGTCCGCGCTGTTCCGCAATCACACTGGCGCGTTCATCACCGTGCTGGGTTACACCGCCGGTGGCTCGCTGATTTTCTACACCTTCACCACGTACATGCAGAAATACCTGGTGAATACCGTGCACATGGACGCCAAGACCGCCAGCTACATCATGACCGGTGCGCTGTTCCTGTATATGTGCATGCAGCCGGTGTTTGGTGCGCTGGCCGACAAGATTGGCCGTCGTGCCTCGATGCTGTGGTTTGGCGGCCTGGGCACGATCTGCACCGTGCCGATCCTGATGACCCTGAAAACCACCACCAGCCCGATTCTGGCCTTCGTGCTGATCACCCTCGCGCTGGCGATCGTCAGCTTCTACACCTCGATCAGCGGCCTGGTGAAAGCCGAAATGTTCCCGGTGCATGTTCGTGCCTTGGGCGTAGGCCTGGCATACGCCGTGGCCAACGCCATCTTCGGCGGTTCGGCGGAATTCGTGGCCCTGAGCTTCAAGAACATGGGCTCGGAAAACATCTTCTACTGGTACGTGACCGCCATGATGGCGATCGCTTTCCTCTTCAGCCTGCGTCTGCCGAAGAAACCGGAATACCTGCACGAAGATCACTGATGCAACGGCGCGCGCCTGCGACCGGGCGCGCGTCATCCATACGCTTCAACGACTTTCTCGTTTCCGCGAACTGATCAATCAAGGGGCGCTGTAATGGCATTCGTACAACTTCAAAGCGGTAAGATTCATTATGAGATCGATGGGCCCGCAGACGCGCCGGTCTTGGTCCTGTCCAATTCGCTGGGCACCGATCTGCACATGTGGGACCCGCAGATCGCATCGTTGAGCAAGTCTTTTCGGGTTCTTCGTTACGACACCCGCGGTCATGGTCAGTCGCAGGTGAGTCACGGGCCTTACTCAATCGAACAACTGGGCCGCGATGTGCTGGACATGCTCGATGCCTTGAAGATCGAGCGCGCTCATTTCTGTGGCTTGTCCATGGGTGGTTTGATCGGTCAGTGGCTGGGCATCCACGCCAATGATCGCCTGCACAAGCTGATCCTGTGCAACACCGCCGCCAAGATCGGCGGCCCTGAAATGTGGGGCCCGCGCATCGAGATGGTGGAGAAGGGCGGCGAACAGGCGATGAAAGAACTGGGCGCTGGCGCCGTAGGACGCTGGTTCACCCCAGACTTCGCCCGCGATCACGCCGACAAGGTCACCCCAGTAACGGATGTGCTGGCAGCGACTTCACCTCAGGGCTATGCGGCGTGCTGCGCGGCTGTGCGCGATGCTGATTTTCGCAAGCAGCTCGATTCGATCACCGTCGATACCCTGATCATTTGCGGCAGCCATGATGCCGTGACGACCGTTGCCGACGGGCACTTCCTGCAGAATCACATTGCGGGCTCGCAGCTGTCGGACTACTACGCAGCGCACTTGTCCAGCGTTGAATTGGGCGACACCTTCACCC
>CAURWS010000651.1:0-3091 GCA_963528485.1 uncultured Pseudomonas sp.
CCCGTGCTCAGCGGCGAGGGTCATGAAGTGCAGGTGGCGTTCGATATTGGCGTTGAGATCGCCCGCGATCGAGCAATATTGGGCAGCACAAAGCGTGAGGTGGGTCATCGGCGTCACGTCTGAAAAAAGGGGGTCAGTAAAGCATGGTTTTTTGTCGACAGTGCACCGACCGGCCCCCGTGCAGGCCAAACCGCAGACGCCCATCCGGGGATGGTTGCGCATACCCTCTGGCCTGCCAGGATGCCTGGCATCAACCCGCGTAAGCCGGGTAATCGGTGAAACCTGCTTCGCTGCCGCCGTACAAGGTCGCCGGGTTCAGGGGGTTGAGGGGCCAGCCGTTGACGATCCGCGCAGGCAGGTCCGGGTTGGCAATGAACGGACGGCCAAACGCGATCAGGTCCGCCAACCCCGCCTCCACCAGGCGTGCGCCGCGCTCGGCGGTGTAGCGACCGGCGTAGATGATTCGGCCACTGAAGGTGCTGCGCACGTCTCGGCGGAAAGCCTCTGGCAGGTCGGGAGCGTTGTCCCAGTCGGCTTCGGCGATGGAAACGTAGGCCACACCCGCCTGTTCCAGCACCTTGATCGCTTCGATATAGGTGCGGTGCGGATCGCTTTCCACCATACCGATGTACACGCGGTCCTGATCGGTGGTGGTGAACAGCGGCGTGAAACGCACACCCAGGCGGTCTGCGCCAATGGCCTGGGTGACGGCTTCGACGATTTCTCGCAAGAAACGCAGGCGGTTTTCCAGCGAGCCGCCGTACTCGTCTTCGCGGTGGTTGGCGTGTTCGGAGATGAACTGGTTGACCAGATAACCGTTCGCGGCATGGATTTCCACGCCATCGAAACCAGCAGCAATGGCGTTGCTCGCAGCCTGGGCATAGAGCCCGACCAGCGTCTTGATTTCCGCCACGGTCAGGGCGCGCGGCACGGAGGGCGCGACCAGCTCGCCGGCATTGGCGGCGGTTTCAATGAAGGCTTTGGCGTTGGTCGCGGCAATGGCCGAAGGCGCCACCGGTGCGCCGCCATCCGGTTGCAGGGCCGGGTGGGAAACGCGGCCGACGTGCCACAGCTGCGCAAAGATCACCCCGCCATCGGCGTGTACGGCGTCGGTGACCTTGCGCCAGCCTTCAATCTGCGCCGGGGTGTAGATGCCGGGGGTCCAGGCATAGCCTTGCCCGCGCGGTTCGATCTGGGTGCCCTCACTCACCATGAAGCCTGCGGAGGCACGTTGGCGGTAATACACAGCCATCAAGTCCGAGGCGATATCACCCGGCTGAGCGCTTCTCTGGCGGGTCAGCGGCGGAAAGGCGATACGGTTTTTCAGGGTCAGGCCGCCCAGTTTGACGGGGGTAAACAGCGACGGATAGTTCATGTTCAATACTCCAGATAATAAAAGAGAACCCGCGCCAAATAGCGGCAGGCCTTTTTACGGGCAACACTTATCCTCCAGCTCCACTTTCAAGGAACCGATGGATGTACTGGGTTAATGCTTAGTTCGAGGGCATCAACACGTCGTGAGTCATCGACAGCGCATGTTGGAACGGTTTAACCGAGCCGGTGATCTTCGCCATCACACTGGCGCCGAGCCACAGTGAATACAGTTCAAGTGCTATGTTTTGCGGATCGCCCTTGCGGGTCAGCGAGCCGTCTTGGGTACCACGCGCCAGCGACGCGGCAATGCAGCCGATGATGCTCGCCGTGCCGCGCTCCAGCGCCTGGCGCATGGGTTCGGACAAATCCGCGACCTCGGCGCCGAGCTTCACCGCCAGGCATTTGCCCCAGTCGCCGGCGGTCTGGTTCTCGATCCATTGTTGCCAGTAACCGTCCAGTTTCTGAGCCTCGGACAGGTCCGTGCGATTGAACAACGCGTTCATGCCGTGCACATAGGTTTCGAAATAGCCGTCCAGCAATGCCACCCCAAACGCATCTTTCGAACCGAAGTAATGATAGAAAGAGCCCTTCGGAACGTGCGCACTTTGAAGCACTTCGTTAAGCCCGACAGCGGAAAAGCCTTTCTGGCTGACGAGCAACTTGGCGACATCAAGAATGGTCTGCCTTACGTTTTTGACTTGGGCACTGCTCATGAACTTTCCTTCTCAGTAGACCAGTCGTCTAATGCGTTGAAGCGGATAGTAGGAGCCGTGCCAGTCATCCACAATGTCGAATCCGCAAGGATTCCGGACATCGACCGGTCGCCGCCCTCAAGAGCGTTGCCAACCCGGCCCCTGCCCCTGACAATCGCGCCACACCCGCCTGCTTCGGAGATTGTTCATGCACAGCGTTGCGCTGGTCGTTTATCCCCGCTTTCAATCCCTCAGCCTGTCCATGGCCTCGGTGTTTGAATGCGCGAACCTGTTGCGCGGCGAGCAGGCGTACGAGTTTCACCTGGTGTCGCCCGACGGCGGTGCGGTGACGTCGTCCCAGGGGTTCTCGGTCGTCAGCACGCCGATGAGGCCGGAAGGCTACGACTCGATCATCATCAGCAGCTTCCTGGAACTGGACGAACCCGACTGCGCGCTACTGACCTTCGTGCGCAACGCTTCGGCGCAATCGCGGCGGGTGGTGTCCTTGTGCGTCGGCGCCTTCGTGCTCGCCGAAGCCGGCCTGCTCGACGGCAGGCGCGCCACCACGCACTGGCTACACGCCCCGGCGTTCAAGCAGCGCTACCCGCACATTCAACTGGAAGAAGATCGCCTGTTCGTCGTCGATGGGCACCTGTGGACAGGGGCCGGCATGAGCGCAGGCATGGACTTGGCGCTGGCGATGGTCGAGAGCGATCTTGGGCCGGATCTGGCCCGCAGGATCGCGCGAAAACTGGTGATTTATCAGCGCCGTGGCAGTGAGCAGTCTCAGCTGTCAGCGCTGCTGGAGCTGGACCCCAAATCCGATCGCGTGCAACTGGCGATGGCCTATGCCCGCGAGAACCTGACCGATGATCTGTCGGTCGAGGCGCTGGCGGCCGTGGCTCGGCTCAGCCCGCGCCAGTTCAGCCGGGTGTTTCGCGAGGAGACCGGGCAGACCCCGGCCAAGGCCATCGAAAGCCTGCGCCTGGAAGCGGCACGGGTGATGATGGAAACCAGTCGGCATC
>CAURWS010000652.1:0-3073 GCA_963528485.1 uncultured Pseudomonas sp.
CCTACACGGTGACCGACCGAGCAGGCAACCTGTCGATCGAATCACTGCCCGTCACCCTTTCACTGAATATGTAACAGCATAATTTCGCTATTCATTCGCATATTCGACCCTCAAGCCTCCACGCATATGCGTGGAGGTTCTGAGCTGAAAACGGCATTCGAGAACAGTTCTGAATTATTTTTTCTCGCTTATTTCCGTTTTTCCTACATTCTTTTGGGCAGGGTCCTGATTGAAAATAAATTTTTATTCAGCTCGCCAGAAAGCGGACTTTCAACCCCCCAATAAAACAAGGAAAACAGGCAGAAACACACATATCAAGACAAACTTCAAGTGCAAGCTTTTTACCGCGACGCCATGTAAACCTCTGCAGGCTGCACGATTGACAGCCGACTTGTTCGAATCGACCATATGCAACCTAGACGTCCAATCCTACAACTTCGATTGATATCGTCTAAACCGTTTTAAACAGCGCCACCCAACTTTGATCAAGGAGCTTCCATGGAAGACGAAAAGGACATCCAGCCATCCGTTCATCCGCAAGAAAACAAAGCGGGCAGCCCCTCGGCAGCAATGGAGAATCAAGTAATGGAACCCCGTGAGCAAAACAACGCATCACCCGAACAGGATGGCCCCACTCCCCACTATGAGGCGTTGCACGCAGCCCCCGCTGCGGACACCACCTCCGAGGAAGTGCCTATCGACTATTCACAGTGCCTGAAGAGCCTGCCGGACTTTCCCTGGCATCTGGACGAAGAAAGCCGGCTGGCGACCCCGACCCTCGCCGCCCCCTACATCACTGGCCACGCCTCAGGCATCATGACCGAGGAGCAACTGGTGGCCGGGATCTTCATCAACGTGCCCCGCTCGCCCAAACTCTGGACTGGCGATCAACTGAAGATGCGCTGGGGCTGCAATACCTTCTACACCACCCTCTCTGCCCCCAACAGCCGCACAGGGCCACGCCTGAGCCAGTACCTGAACTGCGAGCGCCTGGCCACCTACCAGAACGGCGAGATCGAAGTGCGTTACGAAGTAGTCCGTCGCTCGCGCCTGGTGGGCGTTTCCGAAACCCTGAAGATCATGCTGCGCGGCGGCAAGACGCGGCCCAAACCGGCCAGCCGCGCGCGGTCGATTCGTCGGCGCAAACTGCATGAGTGAATCTGCCCGCAGGCAGTGGACTGATAGAGCTGCCTGAAACACGGGCAGTAAAAAGCCCCGGCGACCTCACAGTCGCCGGGGCTCAGCGCTACAGCAAGCGATCAGGCATCAGAACGCCAGACGCACACCGACGTTCGCGCCCCACGGCTGCTCGACATGCTCGCCCTTCATGTAATCGAAGTCGGCATGCACCTGCAGACGCTCGGACAGCGACACCGATACACCGGTGCCCAGCTCGAACCGCGAACCGAACACATCGCTGTCAAAACGCTGGCCATTGACGCTGACATCATTGCTTCGGGAGAACTCATGGGCCCCCGCCACCCGCACATAAGGCTGCACGACACCGCCGTCCTTGAGCGCAAACTGCCGGCCGACCGTGGCGCCGACCTTGCCCAGCACCGACTGCGTCTGGCTGGTCTTGGCCTGCAAGCCGTTGTCCAGGGTATAGCGATTTCCGTCGACCCACACGCTCGACAGCTGCGCAAACGGCTCCACGAAATAATCGTCAGGCAGCTTCACGTGCTTGCCGAACTCCAACGAACCGCCCACGGCCATGTTGTTGTAGTCGCCCTTGGCCTTTTCGCCATCGCTCATCGCCACCTTGGACTGGTTGTGAAACTTGTTCACCTTGACCACGCCATCCAGGTAGTAGCCCGCTTCCGACAGCCAGGTGCCATAGGCGCCGAGGTAGTAACTGTCCACCTCGCCCGAGGTGCCACGGTCCATGTCCAGATCGGACTGGCTGTAGCCCCCCATCACACCCACCAGCAGATGCCCATCACTGACCGGCACCGGCGCATCGGCACCGAACGACAGCCCCTGCTGCTTCTGTCGGTATTTCACTCCCGCATCCAGCGAAGCATTGAAGCGGTTGCCATAACTGCGCAGCCAGCCACCGCCCTCCTCACGCCCGCGCACCTCACCCATGCGACTGCGCAACGTGCTCAACTCGCTGTTCCAGATCGTCGGCCCGGCACTGAACAACGCCAGCGCACTCTGCGTCGACGGGCTGATGGTCTTGCCGGAACCTACAATGAACCAGTCCGTGCCTTGTTGCTCCAGGGCGTAGGAGTAGGCGCCGAGGTCGACGCGAGCGCCTCTGAGCCTGAACTGCGCATCACCACTCTCGGTGTGCACCACGCGCAGCGCCTCGAATTCCGCCGGTACCGCCTCTTCACCGGTATTGCGAATGTTGAGCAAGTGGTTGCCCGACGCATTCCCCGTGACGTTCAGCAAATCGCCGGTGCCATTGTCCAGGTTGATGCGCATGTCGAACCGACCCCGCCCCGACAACTGCCCAAGGCTCAAGGTATGGTTGGCGTCTTCGGAAAAGCCGACGCTGCCGCCATCAATGGCCAGCGACTTCACGGAATTGTCGCCCGCAAGCTCCCAGTGGCCGCTCGAGTCGATGACCACGGCATTGCCGTTGACGATGTTGCCGTCCAGACGAGCGTGGTTGCGTAGCGCGACGTTGAGGGTGCTGGTGTCATCAGCCACAAAATCTCCTTTGAGCTGACTGCTGTTGACCTCAACCTTGGCAGTGCTTTCGTCCCTGACATCGATGAGACGGTTGTTACCTGCTTCGAGGACTGAGTGGTTGGCGATGAGGATATCGGCGTTCGTTTTGTCGTCCTTGTTATAGGGGGTCTTGACCACTTCAATCGCCGCCCCAGTAAGAGCGGTGAGCTTGGAGCCGTCGACCTCCAGACGATTCTGCTCTTCGAAAACTCCGTCAACGCCATTGAAGATTCGAACTGCGCTGGCGCTCCCGACGACATGGCTGGCCTCTCGAATGTGGGCCTTACCACCCGCTATCCATATTCCAGCGGCGCTTTCTTCGTCCGAGATACCCTCGACATGTGATTGCTGGAGCCACAGCTCTCCCATGGGGGATATCAGCACCCCATAGCGC
>CAURWS010000653.1:0-3069 GCA_963528485.1 uncultured Pseudomonas sp.
GTGTATGTAACTGTGCCACTAGTGCAAAAAGCTGAAGTGCCACTACTCAAAAATGTTATTGGAATTTTGAGAAAAATCTCGGAAATTTTAAAAGTGATTATTTATTGGCGCCAACGTTATGGCTATCGTGCCGTTCGTCCGGCAAAAATGCCGTAATGGAACTTTGAAAGTGACCGAATTGGCGATCACGAGGAGAGAAAACAGGATCGCTTCATGCGATTTGCGCGTCAGAGGGAGGGCTAAAGTGGGGCAGGGAGGAAATGACTCGACGCGATTCGAGGCGAACCGCGTCGTCGTGGCGCGATCAATGCCGCTTTCAGGCGTCGCTTTCATCCCGCAGGAACACCAGCTTGTCAGCGTTGGAAAGTTCCTTGCTGAAGCGGTAGCCCTGCATGTCGAACTGCTTCAGATGCTCGGGGTTATCGATGCGCTCGGCAATCACGAAGCGGCTCATCATCCCGCGCGCTTTCTTGGCGTAGAAGCTGATGATCTTGTACTGGCCGTTCTTTTGGTCGCGGAACTCGGTGTCGATGATGCGAGCCTTGAGCGCCGGGCGTTTCACGGCCGAGAAGTACTCATTGGAGGCGAGGTTCAGGAGCACGTCGTCGCCCTGTTCGGCCAGCGCTTCGTTCAGCCATTCACTGATGCGGTTGCCCCAGAACGCATAAAGGTCCTTGCCCCGGGTGTTGGCCAGTTTGGTGCCCATTTCCAGCCGATACGGCTGCATCAGGTCCAGCGGACGCAGCAGGCCGTACAGGCCGGAGAGCATGCGCAGGTGCTGTTGGGCGTAGTCCAGATCGGCGTCGTTCAGGGTTTCGGCATCCAGGCCGGTGTATACATCGCCCTTGAAGGCCAGCAATGCCTGCTTGGCGTTTTTTGGCGTGAAGGCCGGGGTCCAGCTGCCGAAGCGCGCGGCGTTAAGGCCAGACAGCTTGTCGGACAGGTGCATCAGCTCCCCGATCTGTGCAGGCGTGAGTTCACGCAGCTGCGTGATCAGTTCCTGTGAGTGATCCAGGAACTGCGGCTGGGTGAAGCGCTCGGTGGTCGGCGGGGTTTCGAAATCGAGGGTTTTCGCTGGGGATATCACCATCAGCATGCGGTCGTCTCCTTTAATCGTGGGGGCGATTCTAGGGGTTGCGCGCGGCTGACTCCAGCTATGGTGTTGATAGTCAGCACTTCAGGCGACTGTGGCAGTAGGGGCGCGCCAGCCATCGCGGGCAAGCGCGCTCCTACAGGCTGTGGCGAACTTGCTATAGTGCCTCGCCGGTTTCGGCCTCTTCATTCAAGGATTGGGAGCACGTCGTTTGCGCATGCTGTTATTGATCGGCGCCTGCCTGTTGGGGCTCAATGCCCAGGCGGCGACCGGAGATATTGCGACCATCGATCGCAGTGTCTGGCCCGAGGTGCTGGAAACCCCGCAACTGTTCGATGTGGCTTCCCGAGCCGAGATTCTCAGCTTCGCTCATCAATTGCTGGAGAGCGAAAACCTCAGCGACCTGCAGCTGGCCGACCGTCTGGGCTTGCGGCAGATCAACGTGCAGACGGTCAACCTGATTCGCAACCGCCTGTGGACCCGCCTGTTCGACAACTGGAAGGCCGCCGAACGCTCCTGCGAAGCCGACGCATCCTTCTGTGTGCTGGTCGATGATGTGCCCATGCTGCGCCAGCGCGCGAGCGAGTACAAAGTCGCCGACGACTCCTTTTATGCCCGCTGGGCCGCACCCGCTGACGCCTTCAATCAGCGTTACCTGAATGAACTGCTGCGTATGGCCGCGCTGTTTCCGCAGACCAGCAGCGAGATCGAGCGCTACAACTCCGACGAGTTGAGCGGCGAGGAGATGCCCGATCGCACCTTCCTGCTCAATTTCGAGAGCGGTCCTACGGTCGCCGGCGGCGCCACCGACTGGCTGGCCGACTTCATGCGCCAGCAGAAGATCAACGCCACTTTCTTTGTCTTGGGCAAGAACCTGCAAAGCCGCGTCGAGGGCAGCTCGCCCGAAGCCCTGCAGACGCTGTATCGACAGCAGTGCGTGGGTTTGCAGGGGTGGGAGTATCGCTCCCACGCCCACTGGAACGACTGGCAGGACTCCATCGAGCGCAGCGCTGCGCTCGTCCAGCAGATGCTGCCCGACAACTTCGTGCCGCTGTTTCGCCCGCCTTACGCTCATCGTCGCGCTGACAGCGCGCAGGTCGTCCGCGAGCAGGAGTTGCGCGTGTCGCTGTGGAACATTGACTCCCAGGACGCCACCGGCCGCATCAGCGCCGAGCAGACGGCCCATCGCGTACTGACCCTGATGCTGCTCTGGCGTCGCGGCAACATCGTCTTCCACGACAGCACCGACAAGGCGCAACAGGCGGTGCCATGGCTGATGGCCAATACGGCCCAAAGCGGGGTGATATGGGAGGACTGTCATGTTTATCCTCAGCAGCTGTCGGACGAAACCGATGAGGATGCGCCCGATGAGGAGGACACCGACGAGCCTGCGGATGATTCGGCGGCCGATCAAGCGCCACACGCAGACGATCAGGCTGAGAAGCCCGGAACAAAAGGGGAGTAGGGGATAACAACGAAGGGACGGTCGAGATTTTTGCGCAGGTTTTCTGTCGACCGGACTTCCGACTGTAAACGCGTAGACGGCATCCGCCAAGGGCTATTCGTCACGCTGTGAAATAAACTTAAAAATCCGCTCAAAACGCTTTTTTATGTCATCGGTTTTGCGGTATTACGACAACAGACCGCCGAACCCTGCAACACAGGTGGCGTCATTCCAGACCCCACTTTGCGCATTTCTCGCCTGCCCTAAGGCGAGAGCCTCGGCGGCCTTTTCGTGGCGCGACATCGTTTTGTGTGTCGCGTCGCCTGGCTACTACAAAGGTGAGCGAGTATGGATGACCACGGACGCACCCCTTCCTCTAACCAGCCAATCCTCTATGTGCTCGATACCAATGTATTGATTCACGATCCAAACGCACTGCTCAATTTCGAAGAACACCACGTCGCACTCCCCATGACTGTCCTCGAAGAACTGGACAAGCTCAAGGCGGGCAAGCACTCGGTCGCCGCAGAAT
>CAURWS010000654.1:0-3058 GCA_963528485.1 uncultured Pseudomonas sp.
CGCGCCAGACACCGCATAGACGAACAGCAAGACCTTCCACACCTTGATCCCCGAAAGGCGCGCCGCCTCGGGATTGCCGCCCACGGAATAGATCTGCACGCCCATGACCGTGCGCCGCAGGATGAACCAGGAAATCACGATGACGGCCACGGCGATGATCACCAGCCACGGCACGCCGAGCACCGAATCGTTGCCGATGAAAGCAAATGGCAAATCGGGGTTGAACACGGTTTTGTCGTCTGCCAGCAAGCGTGCCAGGCCGCGCATGGCCGTCAGGGCGCCGAGGGTGACGATGAACGGCGGCAGGCGCATGAAGGCGATCAATCCGCCGTTGACCAAACCGAGCAGCAGGCCGAAGCCGACGCCTGCAAAAATCCCGAGCATGCCCCACTGCGGCGACATCGAGGCTTGCAGGGCGACCACGGCGGAAGCGGCGAGAATCGCGCCCACAGACAGATCGATACCGGCCGTGAGAATGACAAAGGTCATGCCCGCTGCCAGCACCACGTTGACCGACGCCTGTTGGGTGATGATCGACAGGTTCTGCCAGGTCATGAAGCTGTCGGTCATCAGCGCGAAGCCGATCAGCAGCAGGATCAACACCGGCAACATACCGATGGTACGCATCAGTTCACGGGCGCGTTCGCGCTTGCTGATCGCAGCGACGGCGGGCGAGTTTTCCAGGGGCAGACTCATGGCCTGGGTTCCTTTGTTTTTGTTATCGAGGGTTAAGAATTTTGTAGGAGCGCGCTTGCCCGCGACCGCGGTGTGTCAGGGCACGTGGTGTTCGATGACACACCGCCATCGCGGGCAAGCGCGCTCCTACACGTGTTCGGCGAACAATCATGGGCGTTCTGGGTGGACATGCAGGGCTGTTCAAACATGTTCGGGTACCTGCTCGCCCCCTGTCGCCAGATCAATGATCCGCTCCTGAGAGATCTCCTGCCCCGACGCGCCGCCAACCTCCGCCACCAGTTGCCCTTCGCGCATGATCAGCACGCGGTCGCAGGTGCCGATGATTTCCGGCAACTCGCTGGATATCACCACAATCCCTACCCCGGCCTTGGCCAGTTCGTTGATGATCCGGTAGATCTCCGATTTCGAGCCGATGTCCACGCCGCGGGTCGGCTCGTCGAGAATCAGCACATGGGGCTTGACCTCCAGCAGCCGCGCCAGCAGCACCTTCTGCTGGTTGCCGCCGGACAGCGCGCCGACGTTGACCTTGCCCGAGGCCACGCGAATCGACAGCGAACGAATCGCCTCCACCGCCCGTTGCGCTCCCCGCCCGCGATCCAGCACACCACCGGCATGGGCATCGGGTACACAGGCGCAGACGTTGATGTTGTCGCGCACGCTCATGTCGAGAAACAGGCCCTGTGCCTTGCGATCTTCGGTCAGGTACACCACGCCCGCACGAATGGCATCGGTGGGATTGCGCAGTTCGGTGACCGGTTTTCCAGCGACTTCAAGGGTGCCCGAGGTGCGCGCGTCGGCGGCGAAAATCAGCCGCGCCAACTCCGTGCGCCCTGCCCCCACCAGCCCGGCGATGCCCAGCACTTCGCCCGCGTGCAGATCGAAACTGCAGGGCTTCACGCGCTTGCCATCGGCCATGTCGCGCACGCGCATCACCACTGCGCCGGGGTCGTACGGTGCGTGTTCCTTCTTGTAGAAACCGGAGAGGTCACGCCCCACCATCATTTTCACCAGCGTCTCGGCTGACAAACCGTCGCGCTCCAACATGCCGACGTACTCGCCGTCGCGCAGCACCGACACGCGGTCGGACAGCTCGTAGATTTCCGCCATGCGATGGCTGATGTAGATGATTGCAAGACCCTGATCACGCAGTTGTTTGATCAGCGCGAACAGGCGATCGGTCTCCCGGGACGACAGCGGTGTGGTGGGCTCGTCCATCACCAGGATCTTCGCCTTGGCGTGCAGCGCCCGGGCGATTTCCACCAACTGGCGCTCGGCGATCGACAACACGCTGACCTTGGTCGCGGGCTTGAAATCCGCACCCAAGCGCGCGAGCACGTCGACACAGCCGGCCTCCATCGCCTTGCGATCAATGCTCCAGCCGCGACGCAGCTCACGTCCCAGGTAAATGTTTTCGGCCACGCTGAGGTTCGGGCACAGGCTCAGTTCCTGATAGATCACCGCGATGCCCTGGGCTTTGGCCGTCAGCGGGTCGAACGCCGTAAGGGTATGCCCGCCGATGCGAATCTCACCGCCAGCATCGGCCTGATAGGCGCCGGACAGGATTTTCATCAGCGTCGATTTGCCCGCTCCGTTCTCGCCCATCAGGGCATGAACCTCACCGGCATAGACTTTCAGAGCGACATTTTTCAGCACGCGCAGGCCATTGAAGGTCTTGGAAATGGCGTTCATTTCCAGCACGGGCAAGGGATGTTCGGCGAGAACGGCACTCATGGGCGAGTGTCCGCAAGGAGGGCAGATGACGCATCGAGCGTCGGGAAAACACGCGGCAGTACAGCGGGCAAGCTGTTCATGGGTATCTCCGAGGTTTCTTGTTTTTATGCCTGGGCCACCTCGTTTCGGGTGGCGCTCGGGAACTGCGTTGAGGCAACTCTAGATCAGCTGAAACGATTCACGCAAGCGCTTGCCTTTTAAAAAAACAAAAAGGCGACCGAATGCAGTCGCCTTTCAAATGATACAAAACGCTCTGCCTCGCGGGATCCACGTCCGCGATCAGAGCGTTGTCACCTGCATGAAAAAATTAGGCAGGCAGCGGTCATCAAGCCTCCTCTCAAGGAAAACCATCAGCCCGGATTTTGACCGATTAGCCCTCGCCGAATTGATTTGTTACAGTCCCTGCCCTCCTTTTCCCTGTCACGGATGATTGCAATGTTCCGCCCTCTGCTTTCCGGCATCGGCCTGTTGGCCATCGCCTGCTCCGCCCACGCCCAGACTGTCACCACCACCGAACAGCTGCTCACCGAATTCTCCCGCTGTGACGCGAGCTTTTTCCAGAGCCTGCGTGATGCGCGCCTGCCCGCCGGTACCGTGCGTTTGAGCGACTACGGCCCGGTCAAGGCGCCGA
>CAURWS010000655.1:0-3048 GCA_963528485.1 uncultured Pseudomonas sp.
CATCGGTGATGGCCAGGGCCTGATAGCCATGCAGCTTTGCCCGCTCGAACAACTCCTGCGCACTGGACGCCCCGCGCTGAAAACTGAAATTCGACAGGCAGTGCAGCTCGACATACTCGCAGCTCATGCGAACCATCCGTGCAACAACAGGCCGCTGTCACCCACACTGCGATAGGCCCAGCCGCGCAGGCCGTTGCGGGTTTCGACGAGGTAGTAATCGCGGCGCACATCCCCGCCATCCCACCAGCCGGACTCGATACGCTCGGGTCCGGCGAGCACGCGCACGCCAGGGTCGGTCAGTGGCTCCGGCTCACGCAGCAGCCAGCCCGGACGCGGCACCGGGTTGATACCGGCGGCAGGCTTGCTGAGCGAAGCCGGCTGCCAGGCACATTCAGGGCGATGGTCGGCGTGAAAGCTCAAGCCACTGACCGAGTCGTCCCCCAGCCGCGCCCGCAAGCGTTCGCGCAATTGCTCCCACGGCAGGCTCTGCTGCGGGCGATCGTCGAACAACTCGCGATGGGACGGCACAAACGCGGGCAGATCCCTGGCCAGCAACTTCAAGGCCCGCACGGGCGACGGCACGACCACCTGCTCCAGACGCCCGCGCGCCAGCTCGAAGAGCATGTTGGCCTCGCGCTCGGCACTCAACAGGCCCACTGGAATCAGCGTGTCCGGGGCCGTACTGCCGACGCTGGGCACGTGCTCCAGATGAATGACGAAACGCTGCGCGCCACTGTCCCGCCCGCCGAGAAACAGCGCCAGATCGGCAATCATGCGTTTGAGCGGAAACAGCAGCGTCTGATGGGATTCCACGTCGAAATTCAGCTCGATGCGCGTCTCGAAGTGATCCGGCGGCAGGTAACACTCCAGCGCCACGGGCCTGCGGCCGAGCAGCGTGTCGAGGTGTTGCAGCACCTGCGCCGGGAAGCGCCGGGCCAGGGTATCGCGGGGCAAGGCCAGTACCTGGCGCAACCGATGCAGCCCCATGCGCGCGAACGCCGTTGAAACCTCTGTCGACAAGCCCAGGCGATTGACCGGCATCTGCTCCAGCACCTGTTGCAGGGTGTCCGGGCAGGTCACCACCAGCCCGTCATGGGCGTTGGCCAGCATCCGCGCAGCCACAGGATTGGGCGCGGCGACAATGCGATGGCTGAATCCCATGGCGGTCAGCTCCTGCCGAAGACGCGCCTCGAACACCGGCCACGGGCCGAACAGGCCGAAGCTGGACTCGACTTCCATGAGCAACACACGGGGGTATTTCAGGCTGACTTGCGAGCTGAAACGATAGGCCCACGCCGCCAGCAAGCGGTGCCAGTGTTCGGTTTGCGCGGGGTCGTATTCCACGGTGTCGAATTCGCGGGTCATGGCGTGGGCTGCCGTGAGCGACTGGCCAGCTCGCAAGCCCAGCTCCTGTGCGGCGGCATTGACGGTTTGCAGCACACGACGCTGGGCCGTGCCGCTGATCAGGGCCAGCGGTTTTTCAGGTTCGGCGCGACGGCGCATGACGCCGTCCAGCGCCAGTTGCGGCAGCAGGACACAAGCCCAGAGCATGGAAACCTCAAGGCCCGGTGGTAAAAGGAATGGGGGAAGCAGGCGCCAGCCCGCCTCGGCACTTGAGCACGCGCAGTTGGCTGGGGCGCAGGTCGATGGCCAGGCGCAGGGCCGCAGGCGACGGGTTGGCAGCGGCCTGTTGCCCACGACAGGCGAACGCCAGGGTTTCTCCGGTTTCGGCGGCCACCTGCAAACGCCGCAAGGCGCGGTCATCGACCTTGCCCGGCCAGCACAGCACCGCGCCGCAACTGCCCGAACGCAGGCATTGCTCGACGGCCCACAGGGCATCGGTGTCGCTGGCCTGAATCACCGACAACTGGCGCAGATCCACGCCCGCCGCCTGCCAGGCCTGGGGATACGGCACATGAGGCGGCGCCACCAGCACGATGCGCTCACCCTTGTCGGCCAGCCGCGCCAGGGTCGGCCATAACAGACGCAACTCGCCGCTGCCATGGGCCGGGATGAGGATTTCCGTCAACGCTGCGGGCGGCCAGCCGCCAATGGGCAAGGCCGCATCGAGCAAGGCATGGCCAGTGGGTTGCGCGGCAACCGGCTGAACCTGTGCTCGGCCTTTCCAGACCCGACGCTCGTCCAGCAGCGCGTCGAGGCTGACCACCGCGCCCATCATTCCCGGCGCACCAGCCCGCAGAACACGCCTTCAATGGCGAAGTCCTGATCGGGACGCACGACGATGGGGGCATAAGCAGGGTTGCGCGGCAACAGGCGGAACTGGTTGTCGCCGCGCTCTAGGCGTTTGATGGTCACTTCGCCATCAAGCCGCGCCACGACGATCTGGCCGTCCTTGGCGTCGGCGCTTTGCAGGATGCCGACCAGATCGCCGTCGAAGATGCCGTCTTCGATCATGGAGTCGCCTTTGACGCGCAACAGGTAGTCGGGAATGCGCAGAAAGGTGCGGCTGTCGAGGGTGAAGGTGTCGTGGGTGTCGATGTCGGGGCCGATGGGAGCGCCGGCGGCGACGCGGCCGAGGACGGGGATGTCGAGCATTTCGGCGCGGCGTTTGTGTTCGACGAGGCGGATGCCTCGGGCCTGATTGGCGGTGACTTCGATGAAGCCGGCTTCGGTGAGCGCGACGATGTGTTTGCGCGCGACGCTACGGGAAGCGAATCCGAAGGCTTCGCAGATTTCGGCGAGGCTCGGTGGCTGGGCGTTTTGGGCGATGCGATCACGGATAAAGGTGAGGATGGCAGCGCGTCGGGGGGATAGAGTCGTCATGGAGTACATTTGTACTCTTTTCGATGGATTCTGGCTAGTGCTACTCATCGCATACGACCTGAGCCGTTGCCTTTGATCTTGATCTTGATCTTGATCTTGATCTTGATCTTGATCTTGCTTTTGGGACGCGCCCTCACAGACACCGCAAAACGCGACTTGGGTGCAGGCCGAGTGCAGGCGCCGCGCAGTGGGTCGAGCCGCAGGATGCGGCGAGAGCGCCGGGACAGGGACGTCCGTTTCGGCGCGTGCCCACGGAGCGGGGCC